>JBFKFH010000009.1:0-28334 GCA_041618685.1 Rheinheimera sp. | reverse complement strand
CATTATATGGGTCGTGCCGCAAAAAAAGATAAAGCCGGCAAACATTAAAACCATCCAGTCAAAGCGTAAATCATCTCGTGCCTTTACCAGACGTATCAGCGCAATCGGGATCACTAAATAAGCAATAAACGTCAGTACATCACCACCGACATGCAGAAAGAGCAAATCGGTACGCCATAGCAAACAATGGCCGTGCGGCATAAAGTCGCCATTTAATAATTCGTCGATAAAACTCATTTCGTTTCCCTTTACTACTTGGTCGATTATTAGTTTAGTTAAAGCTGTAACAAATGTTTTGTTAATAACTACAAAAATAGTTTTGTTTCGCTAGAAAAGAATGTCGATTGCATTGGGCAAATTGTAGTTTGCAGAGAAAAACCACAATGTAATAAGGTTGATTTAATTTGGGCTTTATTGTGTATGTTGTTTATTTATTGTTTGGTTTAAATGAAAGTTTAACTGTCGTTTTGCTTTAACTGGCATTTCAGCCGCTGTTGACCATACTTGTTCGGTTTCCATACAAAAACAATCTGGCATTCTTATGGACTATTAAGCACAGGTACTTGTGGACAAGTCGGCCCCGCTCACTGATGACATCACTACTGACCCTGCTACGCTGACTATAGCGCAGTTGCATGCTGGCTTTATGCTGGGAGAAGCAACGGTGTTACCGGATCAGGGGTTTGTGGTGGTAAAAGCTGAGTACCGGCACGTTTCACCCAAGGCTTTAGAGCTGTTGCTGCAGCTGACTCTGCAGGCCGGTAATACGGTATCGACGCAACAATTGCTGCAGGCCGTGTGGGGCGATGAAACAACGCCCAAAGTTAATCTGACACATGCTATCAGTGAGCTGCGGCATGCGCTGGGCGACCACACCGCCTGTCCGGTTTATATTCAGACTTTGCCCCGGCATGGCTATCGTTTGTTAATGCCGGCGCAACTGCTGAACACCCCGGCAACCGGCCCTGTCATGCCAATATTAGACCGGCGCGGGCGCAACAATAACGGCAAGAGCATACAGTCGTCCTGGTTGATGTCACTGTTTCGTGGCAGTCGCTTGTTTAGTGTTAGTGTGGCGTTTTTGGTCAGTGTCTGGCTCTTTATTCAGGTCATGGCGATTACCTTTCCATTGATGAATATCTCAACCACTGGCATGAAATTAACCTTGCTGGTGTTGCTGATAGGGTTTCCGATTATATTGCTGATAACCTGGGTAGGCGATTTACGCCAGCGAAAAAAGCGCCTGGCCAGCTCAGACAACCCGCATAAACAAAAATACTGGCGCCGGCAGCTGGGCGTTGATATTGGTTTTTTACTATTGTCATTTAGCGCAGTCGCATTGCTTGGGCGTTCACTTAAGATGGCAATTGATGCTGACAGCCGGGCACCGGCAGCCGCGGTTGAGCTGGCAGTATCCAGCACTCCGATTGCCAATTCTGTTGCGGTTCTGCCTTTTGTACTTAGTAATGACAGTTCGATAGAAGACTACTTGCTAGAAGGTATGCGACAAGAGCTGCTGTACTCGTTAACACAATTAAATCAGTTCCCGGTGCTGGCCGACCGCGCGATGCAGGCAGTATCTGCCAGTGCCAGTTATCAGCAGCTGGCGGCTCAGCTTCGGGTGGAATTTATTGTCGAAGGTCGCATTAGTGTTTTAGCGGAGCAGTTACAACTTGAAGTATCAGTGGTAGAGGCGGCTACCGGAATACGGCTGTGGTCGAACCGGCTGACAGAGGTAAAGCAAGCGCTGCCATCATTGCAGCAAGAACTGCACCGTCGCTTGCAAAATGCCTTTGAGCTGATCATGCCGCAAACCAGCTCGGCGGTAGAAGGCGATGGTGATTATCGCATTACCACCAGTTTTAAAGCCTTTGATGCCTATATGCAGGCACAACAACGGCTAAAAAAATACGACGATATGGCCAGTTTAGAGCAGGCAGAGCAATTGCTACTGCAAGCGTTGCAGGCCGATCCGGATTTTGCCACCGCATCAGCCAGCTTGTGTAAAGTTCATCTGGAGAAATACACGCTGAGCCGCAGCGTCGAAGAGTTCGAACTGGCAAGGCAAGCCTGTCAGCACGCTGCAGGGTTGCAGGTTAATCAGGCGCCGGTATATGCGGCGCTGGGCGATCTGTACCGGATAAGCGGGCAGTACGCACAGGCTATTGCAGAGTATGATCAGGCGTTAAGCGTCAACCATCGCTGGGTAGATGCGCTGACCGGCAAAGCCATGGTGATGAGTAGCAATACCGATAAAGCCCAGGCCGAATTGTTGTTTAATCAGGCAATTGAACTGGAACCGGGATACTGGCAAAACTACATGCACTATGGGCGTTTTTTGTATGAAAACGGTAACTTTGATGCGGCGGCCCGCCGTTTTGAACGCGCAGCACAGTTAAAGCCAGGTAGTACGGATGTACTCAATAGTCTGGGCGCATCCTGGTTCTTCAGTAGTCAGTTTGAACAAGCCATCAATGCCTGGCAACAGGTCGTGCAACTGTCACCGTTATCATTATCGTTTTCTAACCTGGGTACTGCACATTATTTTCATGGCGATTATGTTCAGGCCGAAAGCATGTATCGGCAGGCCCTGCAAATCAGCAGCGATGACTATACCATCTGGACCAATCTGGCAGATGTTCTGGATGTACAACCACAGCGGCAACACGAAGCGTTAGCGCTGTACCGTAAAGCATTGCAGTTAGCACAGCGCAATCTTGCTGTTGATGCACAGGCGCAGCCGTTGTTATCGCAAATCAGCCGTTTACAAGCAGAGCTACAGCAATGTGATGCCGCATTGCAAACAGAACAGCGACTGCTACAGGGGGACGTGACCGATTTTTATGTGTACTACGATTTAGCAATTGCCAGTTTTAATTGTCAGCGTCACAGCAGTGGCGAAGAGTATGTCAGACGGGTAATAAGTCATGGCTACCCGGCCCAACTTATTGCAGCTGATCCGAAGGTTCCTCATGCTGTGCCTTAGCGCAGTGCTGTTGCGGAAAAGCAGTAGCTTGTTAACTAACAAAGAGGTGTTTCATTATGAAAACAATGTTAAGCATTATCAGTCTGTGCTGGGCGCTTAGTGTAGCGGCGGCACATGATAAAGATCAGGCACTGACTATCGTCGCAGATGCGGCCAAAAATTGTATTGCCGAAATAGTGGTAGCAGGCGATGACAACTGCAAGATGGCAGATGGCAAGCGCGGGGATTGCGAAGGGCAGCCAAACTGCGTCTGTAGCAAACCAGACAAGCACATTGAATGGCAAAGCGGCGATATACATAGTTACAGCGTCTATTTTTACGATGGCAGCTCGCCATTCGAGTCGAACTGCAAACTGGATGCGAACGCGCAAGGTAAGCTGAAATGCAGGGTTAAAGCTGATGCTGCCGGTACTTACGACTATGGGGTTAAAGTTGCTGGCTGTGATGACTTCGACCCGAGGATCATTATTAAGTAACGTAATAGCGCCGCCCGGTTTATCGCCGGTGCGGCGGCTCTATACAAATCAGCGTAAGGTAACAAACTCTTCTGCACTGGTGGGGTGCAGCGCGACAGTGGCGTCAAAATCAGCCTTGGTAGCGCCCATTTTGATCGCAACGGCAAAGCCTTGCAGCACTTCATCCATGCCTTCGCCTATGCCATGTAGTCCGACGACTTTTTCGTCAGCGCCGGCACATATCAGTTTAAACCGGCTTAGTGCTCGGTGTTGGGTAATGGCGTTGTACATAGCGGCAAAATTAGAGCTATATACAGTGACATTTTCAGTACCGTGCTGTTGGCGGGCCTCTTCTTCAGTCAGGCCGATTGTGCCTATCGGAGGATGGCTGAACACAATAGTTGGGATCTGGCTGTAATCCATATGCGCGTCGGGTAAGGCCGGGTTAAACAGCCGTTCTGCCAGTGCGCGACCGGCTTTTACGGCCACCGGTGTTAGCTGGGCTTCGCCTGTGACGTCGCCTACCGCATAAATGCCGGAGATGTTGGTGTTCTGATATTTGTCGGTGCGAATATAGCCATGCTTGTCAGTTTTCACCCCAGCGACGTCAAGATTAAGCTTGTCGGTAGCGGGTTCGCGGCCTATGGCCCAAATCAGGCAGTCCACATCAGTAAACACGCTGCCATTATCACAGCTGACGGTTAAATTGCCGTTGCTGTCCTGTTCAACCTTGCTGACGTTGGTTTGGGTATGCAGTGGCAGCTTGTCCTGCGCCATGCGCTCGAGCAGCATGTCGGTAATATCGGGGTCAAAGTTACGCAATGGCCGGTCTTTGCGTATCAGCAGGTGAGTGTCGGTGCCTAGCGCATGTAACACGCCGGCAATTTCCACGGCAATGTAGCCGGCACCCACAATCAATGCTTTTTTGGGCTGCTGGGTTAAAGCAAAAAAACCATCAGAATCAATGCCAAACTCTGCACCCGGTAAGTTGGGTACCGCGGGTCGGCCGCCTACGGCGATAGTAATATGGTCGGCGGTAATACGCTCGCCGTTCACTTCTACTGTTTTGGCATCGATAAACCGGGCGAAGCCTTCAATGTAAGTGACACCATTGTTGCTAAAGCCTCGCTGATAACTGGCATGAATGCGTTGAATATAGGCTTCGCGGTTTTGTACCAACGTGGCCCAGTTAAAGCTGTTCTGATTAATATCAAAGCCATAAGCCTGGCTATACTTTAACGCTTCGGCAATATGTGCGCCGTACCACATGACTTTTTTCGGCACGCAGCCAACGTTGACACAGGTACCGCCTACCGTGTCGGCTTCAATAACCGCGGCGCTGGCGCCTCGCATCGCTGCCCGATTAGCACTGGCAATGCCACCACTGCCGCCACCAATGGTGAGATAATTAAAATGTCGAGTCATAACGTTGTTCCGGCTAAGCTATCAATGCAAAGGTTATATGGGGTAACTGTGGATTTTACAAGTCAGCTGCTGCACTTTACGGCCAGACGCGAAGCTCATTAGGAGTTCGTAAGGCCAGCAATAGCTGCTCTGATGTTGACAATAGCACCGCTAGCCCCAACATTAGCGCTATTACTAATGAATTTGTTAAGGTTTTTTATGTCCGCTACCGAGAATGTGTTGTTGTCTTTTACTGGTCTACCGCCGTTTTCCCGCATTACGCCGGAGCAGGTCAAGCCCGCCGTCGAGCAGGCAATTAATCAGGCCCGAGCGGCCGTAGAGCAGGCAGTGGCAGCGCAAGAAGTGAGCTGGAACAGCCTGATTGAACAGGTAGAGCAGGGTAGCGAGCGCTTAAGCAAGCTGTGGTCGCCGGTGTCACATATGAATTCCGTGGTAAACAGCACTGAGTTGCGTGCAGCGTATGAGAGTTGCCTGCCGCTGTTATCTGAGTTCAGTACCTGGCTTGGCCAGCATGAAGGCTTGTATCAGAAATACCAGCAGCTGGCGCAAAGCCCGCAGTATAGTGATCTAAGTTCAGCCCAGCAGAAAGTGATTCAGAATGCATTACGCGACTTTAAGCTATCCGGAATTGGTTTATCAGCGGAGAAAAAGCAACGTTATGGTGAAATTCAAAGCCGATTGTCAGATTTAAGCTCACAGTTTTCTAATAATACGCTGGATGCAACACAGGCCTGGTTTAAGCATATTACCGATGAGGCCCTGTTAGCTGGCCTGCCGGAGGATGCCCGGTTGGCAGCTGCAGAGGAAGCGAAAAGCCGTGAGCTCGACGGTTGGGTGTTTACGTTGGAATTCCCCAGCTATATAGCAGTAATGACCTATGCTCAGCACCGCGCGTTACGCGAGGAAATGTATAGCGCATATTGCACACGGGCATCAGATCGGGGACCCACTGCCGGCCAGTTTGATAATACGGCCATTATTGAAGAAACGCTGGCCCTTAAGCATGAGTTGGCGCAGTTACTGGATTTTGATAATGCTGCTGCAGAGTCGCTGGCGACCAAGATGGCGCAAAGCCCGGCACAGGTGCTGGACTTTTTACATGACTTAGCCCGCCGCGCTAAACCACAGGCGCAGCAGGATCTGGCAGAGCTAAAAGCCTTTGCGAAAAATGAATATGCTGTAGATGAGCTGGCGGCCTGGGATATCACCTTCTATGCCGAAAAACTGAAACAGGCCCGCTACGCGATTTCAGATGAGTTATTGCGGCCGTATTTCCCCGAGCCTACTGTAGTAACAGGTTTGTTTACGGTATTACATAAGTTGTTCGGTGTAACGGTTACTCAGCGCACTGATGTTGACGTGTGGCACAGTGACGTAAAGTTTTACGATATTGTCGATAGCCACGGCGAGCTGCGTGGCAGCTTCTATCTGGATTTATATGCCAGAGCGAAAAAGCGCGGTGGGGCCTGGATGGATGATTGTCAGGGCCGGCGTATCCTGTCTGACGGTTCTGTGCAGGCGCCAGTCGCGTATTTAACCTGTAACTTCAACAAACCGGTCGGTGGCAAGCCCGCCTTGTTTACCCATGACGAAGTGGTCACCTTATTTCACGAATTTGGTCACGGCTTACACCATATGTTAACCAAAGTCGATGCTGCCGCAGTGGCTGGCATTAACGGTGTGCCGTGGGATGCGGTGGAGTTGCCCAGCCAGTTTATGGAAAACTGGTGCTGGCAGAGTGAGGCGTTAGCTATTCTGTCTGGTCATTATCAGACGGGCGCGCCATTACCTCAGGACTTATTGGATAAAATGCTGGCGGCGAAGAATTTCCAGTCGGCCATGTTTTTGCTGCGCCAGCTTGAGTTTGCCTTGTTTGATTTTCGCCTGCACGCAGAATATGACGCTGCATTAGGAGGCCGGGTACAGCAGATACTGGACGAAGTGCGCTCAGAGGTATCAGTGTTGATCCCGCCGTCGTTTAATCGCTTTCAACATGGCTTCAGCCACATTTTCGCCGGTGGCTACGCTGCCGGTTATTACAGTTATTTGTGGGCTGAAGTGTTATCAGCAGATGCCTTTGGCCGGTTTGAGGAAGAAGGTATTTTTAATGCTGAAACCGGGCGGGATTTTTTAGGTTGGATTTTAGAGCGCGGCGGTAGCGCTGAACCGATGGAATTGTTTAAAGGCTTTCGTGGCCGAGCGCCGAATAATGCGGCGTTGCTGCGACATATGGGCATCGCTGATGAAACGGCAACAGATTAATTTAATCTTAACAATTCATTGCCAATTCAGATCAGCTCTGCCAAGCTGAATGCCAGACGCGGAGGATGACAAATGCGCACTAAGGTATTGATACTGATGATAAGCACGCTGGGTTTGGTAGCGTGTCAGCAAGGCCAGGCCGGTAATGACACGGTAGCCGAACGCGTGCCACCAACGCCGTTGGTTGAGCCGATAGATCCGGTGGCGGATCCGGCCGGCGCAGTGAAAGCGAGGAAACAACAGATGGCAGTTCAGACAAATTTGCCGGCGATGCGGGCTGAAATTATGGCGCTGATAGGTGATGCCAGCGCTGACAACATTGCACAGTGCCGGGTGGTTGGTTTTGGCAGCAAGCCTTGCGGCGGCCCAGCCAGTTACCTTGCGCTATCGGTTAAAGACGGCAACGAAAGCCAAATTATGGCGTTAATCAGCAAATACAACAGCAGTGTTAAAGCTGAGAACGAACGCTTAGGTTTGATGTCAGACTGTGCTGTGGTACCCAAGCCTGCAGTCGTGTTGGAAAACGGTATTTGTACATTAAAAGGCAGTGGCGAAGCGGCCGCGTTTTAACGTAGTAATAGTTTGATATCGGATACTGGCAAAGTAAGCAGGGCAACAGGTACACTGTTGCCCTGGTTTTTTTGAGGATGGATGCAGCATTGCAAACGGCAGAACCCTTTGAGCGTATTTTTCAGCGTGCCTGCGAGCGCAAAGGCGGCGTGGCAGCGCTAGAAGCCCTGTTGGGTCACAACCGCAGCGTTGAGCAGTTAGCGGCATTATCCGACAATATGCTATTGGCGGAACTGACAAAGAAGGTATTTCAGTCAGGTTTTGTCTGGCGGGTAGTGCAACAAAAATGGCCCGGTTTTTGTGAAGTATTTTTCGATTTTGATATTGAAAAAATATTGTTGATGAGCGATGAAATGCTCGAAGCTAAAGCGCGCGATGCTCGTATTATCCGCAATGCTGCCAAGGTGTTCACCATTCGGCATAATGCCCAGATGATCGATGACGTTGCCCGGCAACATGGCAGTTTTGCCCGCTTCATCGCGGATTGGCCAGATAATGACATCATTGGCCTGTGGGCTTATCTGAAACAACATGGTGCAAGGCTGGGCGGAAATACAGGGCCTTATGCGTTGCGCGCTATTGGCAAAGATACCTTTATTCTAAGTAACGATGTCGAAAGTTATCTGCGGGCCACACAGGTGTTTGATGGCGGTATCAACAGTAAACGCAGTCTGGCGCAAATTCAGCAACAGTTTAGTGTTTGGCAGCAGCAATCTGGCCGCAGCTTGCAGCATATCAGTCAGATTATTGCGCTGAGTGTCGGTGATAATCATATTGGCATGCAGCAGTAATGTCAGTATCTCTGCTGCAAACCAGCACACTTGATCGTGGCTATGCCGCTGCACTGTGTCAGCAATTTGGCCTGACGCTGGCTGAAACGGTAACCGGCTGGCATCTGGCCTGGCAAGACGATGCATTGGTGTTACGCCATACTGATATGCAAAAGCAAGGAGATATCGTCGTTGATTTTGCCAGTGGGGCCGCCAATTACCGGCGCTTACATGGTGGCGGCAAAGGCGAGGCCATTGCTAAAGCTGTCGGGCTGCACAAAAAACGTGATCTGACAGTATTAGATGCAACCGCCGGCCTGGGCCGTGATGCCTTTGTGCTGGCTAGCCTTGGTGCCCGAGTCACGCTGGTAGAACGTAATATGGCGGTCGCGGCGTTATTGTATGATGGTTTACGCCGTGGCCGTGACATTCCAGCGCTTAGTTGGCTGCCTGAGCGGATGCAACTGCTGCACAGTCCCGCTCTTGATGCATTGCAGCAACATAGCGCGGTAGATGTCGTGTATCTGGACCCGATGTTTCCGCCGCGTGACAAGACGGCACTGGTTAAAAAAGAGATGCGTGCATTTCATGATGTGGTAGGCAGCGACACTGACGCCGATGCGCTATTGCAGCCGGCGTTGGCACTGGCATTGAAACGGGTGGTGGTAAAACGACCGGGCTATGCTGATACGCTGGCTGGATCAGCGCCAACGATGGCAATCAGCGGAAAAAACAATCGCTTTGATGTGTATGTTAAAGCAGCAATTTAATAATAATTTCAATAACTAAACATTCAACAGGGAAATAAAAATGATTAAAACAGGTGACAGGTTACCCGAGGTTAGTTTTTCGCAGCTGACCAAAGAAGGTGTAATGAATCCGACGACCAGCCAGATTTTCGCTAATAAAAAAGTGGTGTTATTTGCTGTGCCGGGTGCGTATACCCCAACGTGCTCTGCCGCACATTTGCCGGGCTATATTACGTTAGCAGACCAGATTAAAGCGAAAGGTGTTGATAGCATTGTTTGTACTGCCGTGAATGATGCATTCGTGATGAGTGCCTGGGCTAAAAGCCAGAATGCAGAAGAAATTGTGTTTTTAGCTGATGGCGGCGCGGCGTTTCATAAGGCCATTGGCCTGACCATGGAAACCGGTGATTTTGGCGGACTGCGCTCGCAGCGTTATGCGATGGTAGTCGACAATGGTGTGGTAACACTGTTAAACGTCGAAGCGCCAAAAACCTTTGAAGTCAGTAAAGCTGAAGTGATCTTAGCCGCACTGTAACCCGGACGCAGCGTAACGACCGAGAGTCTGTTACGCTTTTTTACGAGACAGACACATGTCAGTTTTAGCCACATTGCAACGCCATCTGCTGCGTAAATTTAAATCGCTGCAAGGCATTCCGCTGCAATATACCGCACAGTCTGTGGTAGAGAAACAGTGGGCCAGGCGCGATCGTTTAAGCCGCTCCGCTCATCAGCTTGATGGCCAGGTGATGATAAATCTGACATCGTACCCGCCGCGCTTTGCTACCTTGCATCTGACATTGAAATCGCTGCTGTTACAGCAAACCGTGGCAGATAAAGTTGTGCTGTGGTTATACCGTCCTGACTATGCCAAGTTACCGGCCGACGTGTTGGCATTGGAGCAGCAGGGTTTACACATAGCCTTGGTTGATGACGATATTAAATCGTATAAAAAGCTGATCCCGGCATTGCAACACTATCCGCAGGCTTACCACGTAACGGCTGACGATGACATCTACTACCGCAACGATTGGTTGACCGAGTTATTGGCGGGTTATCGTGGTCAGCAGCGTGAGATTGTGTGCCTCAGAGCGCACTATATTACTCTTGATGCTGAGGGCAAGATGCAACCTTACCGTTATTGGCAAGCGAAGACAGAGCATCGCGGGCCGGATAACCGGTTGTTTTTTACCAGTGGTGCCGGAGCGTTATTTCCGCCGGGTGCGTTGCATCCCGACGTTACGCAGGTTGAGAAGTTTTTACAGTTATCACCGCATGGCGACGATATCTGGTTGTACTGGATGGCGACATTGAATCAATGTGTCATTCATCGTACCGGCAGTAATAAGAAACTGATTGTGTGGAAAAGCAGTAAAAATGTGACCTTGTGGCAGCTGAATAAGCAACCTGACAGTGGTAATGATTTTCAGATAAACAATATGATTCAGGCTTATGGAACTCCAGAGCTGCAGACAGGTTAACTAAGGTTTCAACCTGTCTGCAGCTCTGGCACTATTTATTTATCAGCGCCGACTTCACCCGGCGGATAGTTTTACGGATCACCGATATTTTGCTGTCTTCTTTGTAGCGGCCTTTTTCCGCGTGGCGGATCAACAACAGGTTCGGCAGCGCAATAGGTACGCCTTGCGTGCCCAGCAACCAGCGTACGGCACGATCTTCGTAGGTCTTAGTCCAGTGATGTTTTGGCTTTTGGTAAACAGCCAGGTCATCACAGTAACCGCAGGCGCGGGCGACATCACCATGAATAATCTGAATGGCGCCTGTTGCCCGGTCAAACTTACGCGGTTTGAATTTGCTGGTGTCTACTTCCAGCAGCTCGGTTTTATCTTTACCGGCAGAGATCATCGGATCCGCTTCGGTTAGCAGCGGCGTAACCAGCAGGGTGTCGGGGAACAGCAGAATTTCCTGCCGGCCTCTGAGTAACTGGTCCAGTGTATCCAGACAGCCCTCGTGAAACACCATGTCGCAATCGGCAAACCAAATCCAGTCTGCGCGGGTGTGTTTTGAGGCATGATTACGACCAATGGCGCGTCGCAGCAATAATGGTGTTGGCAATGGCTGAAAGTTCCACTCGACATTCGGCACTTCTAGCGTTTGAAAATGCTGTAATAGCTTAGCCGTGGCGTGATCTTCGGTTGAATAAAATACGGTGAAGCGCACCTGCATATGTTGCGGTGGATACTTTACCAGCGAGCTAAGCTGATAAACGAAAAAGCGCGCGTAGTTCCAGCAATGGCTGACAATTTCCAGTTTAATATTGTCGTTAACCACGTTTAGCGTATGCTTTTTCGGCTGGTTTTTAATAAATGCCGTTGCCGGGAAATAGCCTGAGGCAGCAAAGCGCAGTAAAAATTCTTTCACGCCATCCAGCATGGCTGGTTGCTGGTGTTCTGGTAACGCCATAATAAGCTCCGGGATTAACGGGGATAATACTGCTGTAAAACAGCAGCGATTTGACTATCAATATGGCGTCTAGGTTAGCATTTAATGCTGTTTTGAAACAGAATCTTTTGGTATCGGCCGGCTAATTTTGGCATTATGGCGGCCATTACGCGGCGTCAGTTGGCACGCCATTGTCCCAGCCTGATTGTTAACTGCAGGAACCTGTTAATGCCACAGCTGTTTGCCCGAGTTTGTTATAACGCTCTGATGTATCTGGCGGTAGTGCCTGCGCTACTGTATTTACTGTGGCGTTCAAGAAAGGATCGGCGCTACCGGCAACGCTTGGCTGAGCGTTTTGCCTGGCAACAGGTACCCGCCAAGGCGCAGGGCGGAATTGTCGTGCATGCGGTATCGGTTGGTGAGGTTGTCGCTGCGACACCATTAATTAAAGCCCTGCAGCGACAATACCCACAGCTAACGCTGACGGTGACGTGCACCACGCCCACGGGCTCAGAGCGCATTACCGGTAGCTTCGCTGATAACGTTTACCATTGTTATCTGCCACTGGATACACCCGGTGCAGTAAAGCGCTGGTTGGGCAAACTGCAGCCGCAGGCTGTAATTATTTTGGAAACTGAGCTTTGGCCAAACCTGCTGCAACAGTGCCGCAAGCTGTTAATCCCCACTGTGGTAGTCAACGCGCGACTGTCTAAGCGTTCTGCCCGCGGTTACCGGCGCTGGTATAGCTTTAGCCGGCTGGCGCTGGACAATATCAATCTGTTGCTGGCGCAGGATAACGCAACCGCGCAGCGTTTTGCGGCTTTAGGCTGCAAGGCGCAGCGACAGGTTAGCGGTAATCTGAAGTTTGATATGGCCGTACCGCCGCAGCTTACTGTGTTGCAAGCGGAGTTCGCCGTTCAGTTTGCCGGGCGCCAGTTATGGGTCGCCGGTAGCACCCATGAAGGCGAGGACGAACTGTTAATTGCCGCCTATAAGCGGTTAAAACCGCAGTTTCCTAAATTGCTGTTGTTACTGGTGCCAAGACATCCGGAGCGCTTTAACAGCGTGGCGCAACTGCTGCAGCAAAATGGGCTGAAGACAGTGCGCCGCAGTAGCCGGATTGCCATCAATACGACAACGGAAGTATTGCTCGGTGATAGTATGGGTGAGTTGCTGAGCTGGTACCAATTGGCCGATGTCGTGTTTATTGGCGGCAGCTTAATTGCACGCGGCGGACATAATCCGCTTGAAGCCATGGTGTTTGGTAAAGCGATTCAAAGCGGCCCGCATGTGTTTAATTTTGCCCAAGCCTATCAATGGCTGGATGACGTTCAGGCGGTTAACTGGACTGCAGATATTACTGCCTTGGTGCGCAGTACGGCTGAGTTGCTGCAACAGCCGGAACGGGCCGCCGCACAGGGCGCCAAAGCGCTGGCGTTATATCAGCGGCATGGTGGCGCAGCGACACGTATGTGCCAGGCTATTGCCGGTTATCTGGGGCCGCAGGTGGCTGATTTCTGCGTGCAGGCAGCGCCCGGTGTTGTCAGCTGGTATCAGGCTTCAGTATTTGGCCGCCATGATGCACCCCGTTTTGCACCGGGCTATTGGCTGCAACAGAACGCCGTCATTGGCCAGTCACAGGGGCGTAATATCGCCTGGTTTATTCGGCATAACCACACCGATATGGTGTTGCGGCATTACTATCGCGGTGGTCTGGTCGGCAAAGTGGTGCAGGATAAATTCTGTTATCAGCCGGTGCTGAATAGCCGTGCGATGCAGGAGTATGCGTTGTTGCAACATATGCGCCGCTGTGGTTTGCCGGTGCCACGCCCCTTGGCGGCGCAATACCGGCTCGACGGCGTAACTTACCGCAGTGATTTGATAATTGAACTGATAGCCGATAGTCGTGATCTGGCTACGCTACTGGCGGCGGGCGAGGCCTTGTCGATAGCGCAATGGCAGCAGGTTGGCCGCATGCTGGCAAGATTTCATCAGCACGGTGTGTATCACTCTGATCTGAATTGCCACAATATACTGCTCGACAAGCAAGGCGAGTTCTGGCTGATTGATTTTGATAAATGTGCATTGCGACCTTCTGGCGATTGGATGCAGGCAAACCTGGCGCGTTTGCTGCGCTCGTTGCAAAAAGAGCGCAGCCTGCAACCGCAGTTTAACTGGCAGCCAGCCTGTTGGCAGGCGCTGCAGCAGGGCTATAAATTGCAGCTTACCGGCGAAAATTGGTAGTTAACCGCAGTTTTTGCCCGTTTGTTCACCTTGAGTTCACTTTTTATCTTGGTTTCACCCTTGGTGTAAACGCCTTTCTTTGATATAACAACAGTCAACGGAGGGGCATCTATGCGGCTAAATAAAATAATAACAAGCTTACTGGTCGGCAGCTTTATGCTGGCGGCTGAACCGCAGCAACAAATTGCCGCAGCACAGGCGGCATATCAGCAGGGTGAATATGCTAAGGCTGCACAATTGTGGCAGGCGCTGGCACTGGAGGGCAATACCACCGCGCAATTTGAACTGGCGAAGTTGTACTCGCTGGGGCATGGTGTCGAACAGGATGCGCTGCAGGCCGCCTATTGGTTAGAGCAGGCCGCATCAAGCAGTACCGATTTTGCTGATTCTGCCCGGGCGCGCGCGGATATTGTTAAAGCAGTGGCAGAACAAAGCGTGCAAACCGTCGCCAGAGTTGATTCCGAAGCAACAGCGGAGCAAGCAACTGCTGGGGATGTTGCCCCGTCAGGTATTTCTGCACCACTAAATACACATAAAGCTGCTGAGTTGCCAGTATTACCGCTGGCTGAAGCCCGGTTTGAAACCGGTATGCGGGCTTTTTTACGCGAAAATTATGCCGATGCCTATAGCCATTGGTATCCACTGGCGGCATCGGGAGTTGCAGACGCACAGTTTAATCTGGCGGCAATGTATGCCAATGGGTATGGTGTAGTCACTGATGCAACGGCAGCAGCGGGCTGGTTTAATGCGGCAGCAGATCAAGGCATGGCACAAGCGCAGTATCAATTGGCAGTGGCGCATGCCAATGGTAAAGGCGTAGCGCAGGATGATGCCCTGGCGGTGTACTGGTATCGCAAGGCGGCAGAGCAACAATACACCCTGGCGCAGTATAATCTGGGTTTTATGTACGCCAATGGCCGCGGTGTGACACAGGATGAGGCCAGTGCGCTGTTATGGTACGAGCGTGCTGCTGAACAGGGCGACGTCGATGCCCAGTACATCGTTGCTGAACGCTATCAGAGCGGGCGCGGTGCAGCAGAAAATATCAATAAAGCTATCAGTTGGTATCAGCGGGCGCTGGAGCAGGGACACGCAAAAGCGGGCTACCAGTTAGCACAATATTATCTGCAGGGATTAGGGGTAGCTAAAAGTGACAGCCGTGCGTTTGAGCTGTTTGCCAAGGCGGCAACCCAAGGCCTGGTAGAGGCGCAGCGTGAGGTAGGCATTAGCTATTCGCTGGGCCGCGGTGTGCGTAATAATGATACCAAAGCAGTTGAAGCGCTGGAGAGCGCCTGCACGGCGCAAGACAGTAGTGCATGTTATTATTTGGCATTACATGTTTTTGATGGCCGCGGTATCAAAGTTGATGCCAATCGCGCAGTGCAGTTGTTTTTGTTTGCCGCTAAGGCAGGCAATAAGGATGCCCAATACCGTTTAGGTTTAATACTGGGGCAGGGACTGGGCGTGGCGGTAAATGAAACCACAGCCTTTGACTGGCTACGTCAGGCCGCTGAGCAAGGCCATGCTGAAGCTCAATATCTTACCGGGCTACGGCTGGCAAACGGCACCGGCACGGCACAGGACGATGCAGCTGCAGTCAAGTGGTATCAGCGGGCCGCGGAACAAGGCGTTTTGTTCGCACAGTACAATTTGGGTTATATGTATGGCGCCGGACGTGGCGTTGCACAGGATGATGAAAAGGCGTTGCACTGGTATATAAAAGTAGCGGAGCAGGGGGATGCGGATGCGCAGTTTAACCTTGGGCTGCGCTATGAAACCGGTCGTGGCGCGCAACAGGACGATAAACAGGCGGTGCGCTGGTATCAGCTGGCGGCAGCGCAGAATCACGGACGTGCTATTGCACACCTGGGTTATATGTATGAAAAAGGCTATGGCGTCAGTCTGGATGAGCGCAAAGCGTTTGAGTTGTATCAGCAGTCGTTAGCTGAAAAAGTACCGCGTGCTTTAACGGCACTGGGCTTGTTTTATAAGAATGGCCGTCAGGTAAAAGCCGACGATAAAAAGGCGGTGGAATTGTTTACCCAGGCAGCCGAGCAGGGCTATGCCAATGCGCAATATAATCTGGGCTGGATGTATGAATATGGCCGTGGCGTCAGTAAAGATCTGGTGAAAGCGCGCGATCTTTATCAACAGGCTGCATCACAAAATGAACCGTTGGCGCAAGCGCAGCTCAGCCGGTTATTGAACCCGTAGCATTTTCCTTGGAAATAAAAAAGGCCAGCGTTAGCTGGCCTTTTTTATAGGGTGCCACGTTATGGCTTGTACTCGGTTACCAGTGTTACCCCGCTAAAGGTGCTGTATGCACGCAGGCTGATATACCAGGTAGCCGCCTGAGGGTTGCTGATGGTACAGGTTTCGTTGTTACCGGTTTTGTACGGACGGCAGTCGTAAGTGCTGGTCGTTGGCTGGGCGCCACGACGCACATACAAATCAGCGTCACCGCTGCCGCCAGACATTGCAACGGTCAGCGAACTCATGCCAGCCGGTACCGAAACAGTGTAATGTAACCAGTTACCTGTTGTAGCCGTCAGATTGTTCAGTGTACTGCTGCCACCTGAGCTGCCAGAGCCCGCTGTGTAATCAGCAACCAGGCTCACACCTGAATAGGCACTGTATGCATTTAGCATCACGTGATAAGTGCCGGCTTGTGGTGTAGCAAAACTACAGCTTTCGGCATTACCGGTTTTGTACGGCCGACAGTCATAGCTGGAGCTGCTTGGTGCACTGCCAAACTTAACATACATGTCGGCATCACCTGTGCCACCTGACATGGTGAACGTCAGGTTAGTTGCCCCGGCCGGTACTGTAAATGTATAAAATGTGTTGCTGCCAGTAGCTGCAGCCAGGCCGGTTTTCGCCACGCCTTTGCTTAACTCGCTGCCTGACCCACCGCCGCCACCCTGGGCTGCTAATACCGCCGCGTTGGCGTCAACAATACCAGTACCACAGCTGGTACAGGTTGCCGGAAAGCTGCGCGTGGTGCTTTTCAGAATTTGTTCTATTTCATCTGGCGTGGCGCTTGGTTTAACCTGCTTAATCAGTGCGGCAACACCGGCAACATGTGGGGCAGCCATCGAGGTACCCTGACTGTAGCCATAGCTGTCACTGCCCGGCGTTGTTGAGCCGGTGTTGTAAGTAGACAGAATACCGTTTGGATCGTTCGATGAGCTCATCGCACCGCCTGGTGCTGCAACGTCAATTGATGTGCCGTAGTTTGAATAATACGCCCGGCCACCATTGCGACCCACAGACGCGACGTTAACTACGCCAGAACAGTTACCTGGGTTATAGTTATTCGCATTGTCGTTATCGTTGCCCGCAGCAATCACGATTACCGCGCCATTGCTGCGCGCTGTATTGATAGCACTTTGCGTCGCGCTGTTACAGGCACCGGCACCGCCCAAGCTCATATTGATAACTTTTGCCGGGTTAGCGTTGGCTGGCACACCAGAAACGGTGCCGCCTGAGGCCCAGATAATACCGTCAGCGATATCTGAAGTGTAACCACCACACTTACCTAATACCCGTACCGGTACCACTTTGGCATTGTAAGCCACGCCTGCGACGCCACTATTGTTGTTGGTTACGGCCGCAACCGTACCGGCAACGTGCGTACCGTGCCAGCTAGACGCACGAAATGCGGTAGGTTGACCGTTACCGCACTCACCTACGTTGGTCCAGTCACCCGGGTCTTTGGCATCGCTATCGCGGCCATTGCCATCGTTGCCAACGAAGGCATCTGAAATCATGTCATAGCCAGGCAGAATATTGGCGTTTAAGTCGGCATGTGGCCGGTAACCGGTGTCGAGCACCGCTACAACCACACCCTGGCCTGTCGCGTTATCCCAGGCTGCTGGCGCGCGCAGTCCGCCGTTTGTTTCATAGTAGTGCCACTGGTTGCTGTATTGGGTGTCATTTGGCGTCGCGGTCGGTTGTAATAGCAAATCTTCTTCTACCAGCTCAACATCATCATCTTGTGCCAGTAATGCCATCATGGCTTCGGTTTCTTTTTTCGATAATTTACGGTCGGCGCGATATACCGAATATTTACTTTGTGCCATGCCACGCAAATACACCAGACGCTCACCGACAAGGCTACTTAACTGCTGCGCTTTTTGTTCCATTTGTTCAGCACGGATCTGCTGGCCCACAGTGGCGGGTAATGCGTCGACAGCATTCAACGCAGTTGAGTCTTTTGATTTAATAATAAAACGGGTAACCGGACCATCAGAGGTATCTTTGTCTTTGGCCATTGCCGACGTTGCCATCAGCGTTGCTGGCAGGCACAACAGCGCCAGCGCAGTCAATTTAAAGGAAGTAGTTTTCATAGTTTTCTCGTAACCTGGATTGTTGTAATTATCAGATGCTGATCGGGTTATACCCGCCAGAGCTCAATTTTTAACCGCAGTGTTTGCATAAGTAAATAAGCTGTATTTGGCCCGATTTTCTAACTCAGGGAAGGATGTGAATTGCTGTTCCCGAAAAAGGTCTTTTCAATGCTGTTTATTTATCTGTCATTAATCTGTAACTCAGCTGGGCACTGGCTTGTATTACAATTAGTTACAAAGGTTAATAATAATTTTTGGTTATAAGTTATGCTTTAATGGCATTTAAAAAGTGTCGTATTTTTTTACAGTTGCACTGAAAGCAAAGCAAAAAAAGCCGGCATTAAGCCGGCTTAGTTATTATATTGTTGGATTAGGGCTTAGCTTCTGCGCTTAGTGTCAAGCCGCTAACTGCGCTGTAGCCATAGATCGAGATATACCAGGTTGCTGCCTGTGGATTATTAAAGCTGCAGCTTTCTGTATTACCGGATTTATATGGCCGGCAGTCATAGCTGGTCGTACTTGGCTGGCTGCCACGTTTAACATACAGATCAGCATCACCGCTGCCACCTGAGGTATTGACGGTCAGGCTACTCATACCAGCCGGCACCGAAATGGTGTAATGCTTCCAGCTGCGGCGGGCGATACTGATATTTGACTCATTCAGTGTTACACCCTGGGAGCCGCCGCCGGTTGATGCGGTATAATCTGCCAGCAGTGATACGCCTGAATAGGCGCTATAGCCATTGAGCATTACATGGTAAGTGCCGGCCTGTGCAGTGGCAAAGCTGCAGCTTTCATTGTTACCGCTCTTATAAGGGCGGCAATCGTATGACGAGCTGGTTGGCTGGCTACCGAATTTCACATACATATCGGCATCACCGGTACCACCTGACATGGTAAAGCTTAACGCTGTAGCGCCTGCTGGTACCGTGAAAGTGTAGTATGCGGTGCTGCCTGAGCTACCACTGATACCTGAAGTGGTAACACCTTTTACCAGCTCATTGTTTGACGGTGGTGGTGGCTCTCCACCGCCATTGCCATCACAACCGTTTTGCGCGATGTAATCGTAAGCGGTTTTGGTGCGTACTAAACCATAGCCATAAGATGAATCACGGCCTGCTGCACCTAAATCTTCTGCTGTTACTGCCAGCACGTTACGGATTTGCGCATTAGTACATTGTGGGTAATGGCTCCATAACAGCGCGGCGACACCGGCGACGTGTGGCGATGCCATTGATGTGCCGCTCATTAAGCCATAGTTGCTGGCACCTGAGCTTAGGCTAGCCGTTTGGTTAAGTTTACCCATTAACGCCTGACCTACTGCCTGCGTTACCGCCAGGGCAGGGATAGTGGTGCCCGGGTTATCGCCAAGGGTGCCACCAAAATCGCCTGCGACATTGTTGTAAATAATAGCGGCCAGACCGCCACCGTTTTCACAGGATTGTACTTTTTGAGCAAAGCTAACGTTACCGCGTTCAATCAGACAGATTTTGTTCGACACGGTAGTACAGGTAGTTTCCGCCAGGCCGCAGTTAGCCAACGGTGCATTGGCTGAGCCGTCAGACGAGTTCGTCATCGGGCTACTGTCATAACTGGTGCTGCCTACGCTTAACACTGCCTCCAGGCCGGTACCTTCAGGGTAGGTTGAGCGAATGTCTACACCGGGGCCTGCTAATTCAACCTGCACGTTGCGTTGAGAGAAGTCCGCAAGCTGTTTATTTTTGTCGATGGCAGCTACGGATACCACTGCATCATATGATGCTGGATACGACAGTGCTGTATTACCGTCGTTACCGGCGGCTGCGATGAGTAAAACGCCAGAATTAAATGCCGATTGCATCGCGTTAGATTCGGTAGTGCTTGAACCAGCACCACCTAAACTCATGTTGATAACGGTGGCACCATTACTAACACAGGTGTTTACCGCACTGGCTAACGTAGAGCTGTAGCCCCAGCCTTCTTCGTTAAATACTTTAACAATATGCAGTTTAATATTGCCGTTTGGCATTACACCCAGCATGCCGGTTGAATTATTCAACGCAGCTATTGTGCCCGCAACATGGGTACCATGTGGGCCGCCATTGTCATACCAGTTACCGGTGCCGGAGTTGTTGCTACCGGTGATATTACCACTGAGAAAGTCTTCGTGCGGCAGGTCAAGGCCAGAGTCGATTACACAAACTTTCTGGTTTGAAGCAAAAGCATCACTTACCTGATTGGCTTGCACCATGGTGTAGCCGTATGGGATCTGTTGGGCCATCGGGTAGCGTTTATAATCTTCTTCAATAAGTTCGATATCGCTATCGTTTTGCAACATTGCTAGCTCGGTAGCAGACAGCTCAACCGCGAGCGCCGATTGCGCGGCTAATACTTCTTTAACCCGTGCGCCAGACAATTCAAATTGTTGTTGGCGGCGCTGCAGGTTGTACTGACGGCGCTCGGTGGCATTAATGCTAAACGCACCAGGGCCAGCCAGTTCCAGCTGTTGCTGCTTATATTTAACGATGTAGCGTTTACGGCCATCGGCCGCGGTTAACGTAGATAGAGCTTTGGTGGTGACTGGGCTGGCGTAGCGGCTGGCCTGATCAATACTCTGCTGGGCTGAAGTAGCGTGTGCTACCAGCAATGTTGCTGGCAGGCAGAGTAACGCCAGCTTATTGAGGGTGAACTGAGGTTTTTTCATCTGTTTCTCTTTATTATATGGTTATTTATAGTTATACGTTTCCTGGTAGACGACGGCATTGTGCAATCCTGCATCAACATCTTTCTCTCTTTTATCTAATATGTAACTAAGTGTAAATGCACGAAATGGTGACATTTGTTACATCATTACCGCCAATAAACCGCTTGTTCAGAAAAAAGGTCTTTTTTCAAACGCTGTTTAAACGCCAAACCTAGCGTCACCAAGCGCTACACTACCGTTCCCGTGCAGCGGGCGTTTTTTGTATATGCGAAAAATGCATAATATATATTCATTCTTGCTATGCCTTCAGGCATCGATTGCATCCCGCCGCAGAGTCGCCGACAATAGCGGCCTTTGGTAAAGACATAGGTAAGCGGGTGTGATGCAGCAGTGGGATGTTATCGTGGTTGGCGCCGGTGCGGCGGGGCTGATGTGTGCTATCGAAGCTGGAAAGCGCGGCCGTAAAGTTCTGGTGCTGGACAATGGCAAGCGTGTCGGGCGCAAGATCCTGATGTCCGGTGGTGGCCGTTGCAACTTTACCAATATGTACGCCAGCGCAGAAAATTTTTTATCACAAAACAAACACTTCTGTAAGTCGGCATTAAGTCGCTATACCCAGTGGGATTTCATTAGCCTGGTGCAAAAACACGGTATTGCCTATCACGAAAAAACACTGGGGCAATTGTTTTGTGATGACAGTGCCAAAGATATCGTTGAGATGCTGCTTAGTGAAGCCAGGGCCGCAGGTGTACAGCTAGCATTGCAGCAGGATATCAGTGCCGTTAGTTTTGCTGACGGTTACTACACAGTCAGCACGGCAGAGCTTAGCCGCCAAAGCAGTAGCCTGGTGGTGGCCAGTGGTGGTTTAAGCCTGCCCAACCTTGGTGCTACGGCCTTTGGTTTTCAACTGGCAGAGCAGTTTGGCCTAAAAGTGCTGCCCTTACGTGCCGCACTGGTGCCGCTAACCTGGCAGCCAGCCGACAAGGCAGTGTTCGAAGAAATAAGCGGGGTAGCGCTGCCTGTTACCGCCGAAGCCAATGGCACTGTGTTTGCAGAGGATATGTTGTTTACCCACCGCGGTTTAAGTGGGCCGGCCATACTGCAAATTTCCAGTTATTGGCAGCCGGGCGATGAGTTGGTGGTAAATATGTCACCACAAACAGATATAGCAGCTTTTCTTCAAGCACAGCAGCAGGCGCATCCCGAGCAGGAAGTGAAAACGGCGCTGACTAAGTTACTGCCCAAGCGGCTGGTAGAAAAACTCCTGCAGTTGCAGGTAGTAGTTAATCAGCCACTTAAAGCACTAAACCCAAAGACTATTCAGCGCATCGCCGACAGCTTGCACCACTATATTTTTAAACCCAACGGTACTGAAGGCTATCGCACGGCAGAGGTGACCATAGGTGGTGTTGATACCGATGGGTTATCATCGAAAACGATGGAAGCAAAGCAACAACCCGGCCTGTATTTTATCGGTGAAGTGGTTGATGTTACCGGCTGGCTTGGCGGTTACAATTTTCAATGGGCCTGGGCGTCGGGCTGGGTCGCCGGACAGTACTGTTAAAGACCAGACATAAGTGCGAAATAACGTAGTTGAGGCACCAAATTACTGATGAAAAAACTCTCTGTAGTACAACAAAAACAACAGGCGCTGGTGCTGGTTGCTGTAACCGCACTGGAAGAGCTCGCCATCGCTGAATTACCCGCTGTGGTGCAATGCTGGTTTAATCTGGAATATGAGGCTTTTCCGGGGTCATTATTGGTTCGGGTACAATTTACTGATGAAACGGCATTAGCGGCAGCGCAACCGCAGCTGCTGGCGTGGCAAAAGCGCTTTAGCGGCTTAATGTTAAAACGTGGTGTAGTGTTAAAAGATATGCGTAAACATCTGGTGTTTACCTGTATGAGCCCGGACGATTAATTACCGACAAAAGAGCCGCAGATGAAATATTACCTTGGCGCCTATGCCGCATCGCCTAACCAGCAAAGCTGGAACCCGGCGCTGGAAACTGCCTTTTATACCGCTATTAAAGCTCTACCAAACGTAAAGGGACTGGAGCATCCGTTTTTGGGGCAGCTGCATCAGCATGATGACGATTGGTTCTTAGCCAATATCGCCCCAGAGTGGGATTATGTGTTTACCTGTATTCCCGGCATTATGAATGCGTTGGCGCAAAACCCCCGTTTTGGTATTGCCTCAGATGATGAAGCCGGCAGAGCCGAGGCACTGAGTTTTATGCAGCGCGCTTGCGCGGCTATTGGCAGGTTAAATGCGCACGCAGGCCGCCAGGCGGTCACCGCAATTCAAATTCAGACCGCGCCCGCGCGGCACAATGCGTCATCATCTAAAGCGGCTTTGCTGTCATCACTGCGTACGATGGCGCAGTGGAACTGGCATGGTGCACGTGTTGTTATTGAGCACTGCGATGCATACGTGCCAGAGCATCAGCCATCCAAAGGCTTTTTGTCATTGGCTGACGAACTGGAAGTGCTTACGGCGTTAAATGCCGCAGTCCCGACATCATTGGGCATGGTGCTCAACTGGGGGCGTTCAGTATTTGAAACCCGCCGGGTAGACGGCGCAATGGAGCACATACTGGCAGCGCAGCGTGCGGGCTTGTTAAGTGGTGTAATGTTTTCAGGCGTATCGGATAAAGAAAGTGAATACGGCGCCTGGCGCGACAGCCATCAACCGCCGCAGCAAACTGCTTTAGTGACACATGGTGAGCCGGGCAGCTGGATGACAGAGCAGGCGATACATCAGTGCTTAGCGGCATGCGACGCATCACAGTTGTTGGTGCTTGGGGCGAAAATTGGCATTCGGCCACATAGCGCCGGTATTGAACAGCGGATCAGCTATATCCGCGATATGCTGGCGATATTAGATCGGCATTTTAAGCAATTTTAGTACTTTGAGTTAATGATTCTGTGTTGTTTTTAGCTGGTAAAGTTATAAATGGTGCGAAATTCTCCTCTTCATTAATGTGGGAAATGTCAACATACATTCGGCCGGCCAGCGTTTCAAAAACAGGAATGGTAGATGGCAATCCGGTAATATTAAATCGATATAGCACGGTTTCAGCATCAATACCTGTAAGTACATGAATGTTGTCTTTTTCGTCATGATTCGTTGTATATCCACCGGCAGTTAAATTCTTATCTACGGACTTTCTGCATACCACTCCGCTTTCATGATAAGAAACTACATGATAGTGACGGATATTTACCTGACCTTTTAATACTAAAAAACCTGATAGTACGCCGCGGTGAGCATGAGCGGGAATACTTGCATCTTGCTTAAGAATAAGCAGATCAATACGGATCCGCGCAAAACGCAGTAAATAAAGCCTACGTTGCCACAGATTGAATGTGTTAAGAAATCTATGAGGAGCGGTTCCGGTGATATTTAGTACGTCAGTTTTATAACCGCTTGCAATTAACTTATGGTAAGTTTCATTAAGCTGTATTTGCTGAATAATGTCGTCAACATCCGAGTTAAGGTAATAGTTGCTTAATTCATTATCTAGATGTTGTGGCGAGGTTTTTTTTAGGAATAGCGAAACAGCATGGCCAAGTAAAATATCAGTTTTATTACTGCTTTTTAATAAGCCAACTCTAACTACTTTAATTAAAGTAAGCCGCAAAATCCTTTTTAACACAATAGAAATTCCGTTTCTAATATCGTAAGAATTGTAATTTGGCAGTTACTTTTCGTTCTGTCAATTTATAAAACTTAGTTTTCTTTCTGGTTTTTAACATTACATATTGAGTGAATATCTATCTTGTTTTATTTGTGTCTAAAAAGATAAATATTATTTAAATATTGGTTTAAATTAAATCAGCTCGTTATTAAAACCAATTAAAAACGAGCTGATTTTATACTGGTACAATTTATTTTTGGTTAATGCCGCCGCACTAAGGTGCTAAAGTGATGGCGTGCGGTACTTTTCAAACCATGCCAGCATATATTCTACTTTTTCAATCATCCGGCTGGGTTTGTTAGAAATGCCGTGTGGTGAGCCCGGAATACGTACCAGCGTTGTGTCGATGCGACGCAATTTCAATGCCTGATAAAACTGCTCAGATTCAGAAATAGGTGTACGGCGATCATTTTCACCAGTGATCAGAATGGTTGGTGTCTGCACATTGCCAACCAGGCTAAGCGGTGAACGTTGCCAGTAATGTTCAACGTTTTCCCATGGCACACCAGGAAACTGATGAAAGGTTTGGTAGGTGTATGAGTCGCCGGTCAGTACTTTACTCAACCAGTTAATAATAGGTTTAACTACCGCAGCCGCTTTATAGCGGTTAGTCAGGCCAATGGCATAAGCTGTCGCGATGCCGCCGGCCGATCCACCACCAATAAACAGGTTGTTTTCGTCGATAAAGCCCAGCTGCAGCATAGCGTTAACGCCGCTGTCGTGGTCGGCATAGTCCTCAGGGGAGCTGTATTTATTGTGTAATAACATGGCAAACCGCTCACCATAAGAAGAACTGCCGCGATGGTTGTCGTAGAACACGACATAGCCTTCTTTGGCATAGCGCTGCATTTCGGCACTCCATTGCGCACCATAGGCCAGGTGTGGGCCACCATGAATTTCCAGTAGCAGCGGGTATTTTTTGCCCGGGTCAAAATCAGGTGGTGTCATATACCAGCCCTGAATTTCTTCGCCATCAAACGACGATTTGTAAGTGATCTGATGAACCTGAGCCAGCTTTTTATGGCCAAGCAAGTCTTCGTTTAACGCTGTCAGCACGGTGGTTTTGCCTTTTTGTAATACGGCTACCTCACTTGGCCGTTGGCTGGTACCGTGGGTATAGGCAATAACACCATTGTCTGACACGCTGTATTGGCCGCTTAAATAAGGTTGCGGCTGCGACACGCCACCCAAATTGGCAGTAAGTTCTTTCAGTTGGCCTTTTATCGTCATGCTGCCTAATTTGCGCTGGCCGCGATCGTCGTATTGCACTACCAGGCTTGAGTTGCTAAGCCAGGCCGGTTGCTCAATGCTACGATCAAAGTCGGCGGCCACATCGCTGATGCTGTTATCGCGCAGCGACAATAGTTTAAGTTTGCTGTTGCTATAAGGCACCAATGCATTGCTTTGCCATAAAAAGGCCAATTGCTTGCCATCAGGTGAAAACACCGGTGCCGATTCGTCCCCGGGCATAGTAGTCAACGCAGTAAGCTGTTCGCTGGCTAAATCCAGCCGGTATAAATTGCTGTCACGCGGTTGAAACTCCCAATCCGGGTCTAAATTTGCGGAGAAAACCAGTGCTTTGCTGTCAGGGGTAAACTGCAGGTCGCTGCCATAATGAAAATCGCCTTTGGTAAGTTGGCGCTCAGTGCCGCCATTAGCAGGCAGAATAAAAATTTGCCGGAACTCTGGCTTTAAAAACCCCTGACCATCTGCCTGATAACGCGCCCTATCTAACACTACCGCGGGCTCTGACCATTTGGCGCCAACGGGTTTTTTAACCTTTTTCACGCTTTGCTTCACAGCGGCTTCGCTGGCTGCCACATTCATGGTAAAGGCCAATTGCTTACTGTCGGGTGACCAACTCAGATTAGACGGGCTTTGACGCAGGTTTGACAGCTGGGCAGTTTTGTTTTGTGCCAGCCAGTGCAAGTGAATTTGCCGAGATCCGCTCATATCGGAGATAAAAGCCAGCTGCTTGCTATCCGCTGACCAGCGCGGCTGGCTGTAATTAAATTTGTCGGCAAATAGTGGCAGCTGTGCACCGGTTTTTACATCTACCAACCATAAGCTGGTGCGGGTACTATCAGTCATAATGTCATTGCTGGCCCGCACATAAACGATATGGCGGCCATCCGGTGAAATCTGCACATCACTGGCATATTCCAATGCAAAGATATCCTCTGCTTCAAAATAGGCGCTGCTAGCGCCTGCTGAAGTAATACTTGCCGGCTCTTCGGCATGCAAAACACCAGAGCACAGCAGCAAGCTGGCTGCGATAGCCAGTGCGGAACGGTTAAAGGTAGACATGATTCCCCCGGGAAAACGCTGGTTTAAATTATCTGGCAGTAAAACTACCTGTATCTGGCGCCCAGTACAAACCCCGCAGCGGCAGAGTGCGGTTTTTAAGCGGCACAGCCCGGCAAGCCAGCAAAAAAGTAAAAGCAATGAAGTGGCGATAAAATATACAGTTTTAAATATTACTGCCTATACTTGAGGTCTGAAACCTTTGCACACGAATGGTGCAGGTGCGGTAACGGTTTGTCTCTTACTGGAGGGCAACGTGATGTTAAGACGTTATTTTATCAGCGACGATTTGGAAGATCTGGCGAGTGTTGAACGTGAACTGGAACAGCAGGGCATCGACACGCCGCAAATTCATGTGTTAAGCGAAAACGATGCAGCGGTAGAATTGCACCATTTGCATGAAGTTGCGCCTGTGCTGAAAAGCGATGTTGTGCATGCGACAGAAATTGGCGCAATTTGTGGCGTTATTGGGGCTGTGCTGGTGCTGGCCGTGGCATATTTTATGGGCTGGACAGATAGCACCGCAGGTTGGATCCCGTTTATTTTCCTTGCTGTAGTGGTACTGGGGTTTTGTACCTGGGAAGGTGGCTTTATTGGTATCCAGCAACCCAATGTTAATTTTAAACGCTTTCAACAGCTGCTGCATCAGGGCAAACATGTGTTGTTTATTGATGTTACCCCTGAGCAGGAAGCCGTGCTGAAAAAAGTGATCGCCAGGCATCCTAAACTGCAAAATTCCGGCGAAGGTGAGGCTACGCCAGGCTGGGTAGTGCGCAGCCAGCAGTTATTCCGGCGTTTTGTTAAAACCATGCCTTAACTGGCATCGGATAATGTAGTAACCGTTTTTAGCAGTACCCGTTCACTTTACCGGTTAAGGATTAACAGGGTATGGCCATCACAATAATTTTAATATTGCTGGTTTTGGGTTCTATTGCGTTTCATTTTATCAGTCCCTGGTGGTTCACGCCGATAGCGTCAAATTGGCAGTCTATCGACACCACTATTGAAATTACCTTCTGGGTCACCGGTTTTGTATTTGTCGCGGTAAACCTGTTTCTGGCATATGCGGTGTTTCGCTACCGCTTTCAGCCAGACCGTAAAGCCGCTTATCAGCCGGAAAACAGGAAGCTGGAAAGTTGGCTGACACTGTTTACTACTTTGGGTATCGTTGCCATGTTGGCGCCGGGACTGTACGTCTGGGGCCAATTTGTCGAGCCGCCAGCTGAAGCCATTGAAATAGAAGCAGTTGGCCAGCAATGGCACTGGAGCTTTCGCCTGCCGGGCGCCGATGGTGCCTTGGGCGAGGTTGATTCTAAGCTAATTAGTGAGCAAAACCCTTTCGGCATTAACCCGGCGGATCCGGCCGGACAAGATGACATTTTACTACCCGGTAACGAACTGGTACTGCAACTGGATAAACCGGTTAAGGTATTGCT
>JBFKFH010000008.1:0-28391 GCA_041618685.1 Rheinheimera sp. | reverse complement strand
TTTGCTGGCGGCCTTTTTGCCAACGAAACAACTGTTTTAGTATGCTCAATCATCACCTGCCAGCAGAAAATCGCCGCTTTTAATTATCCTCAGCCCATCTGTGTTGCGGTTATATAAATACACCCAAGCAGTAACACTGTCGCCATTCTCCAGCATGATATTTTGCAGATCACGCCGATATTCCTGCGGCGGCGCAAAGCCCGGGCCGCATTCTTCGTAATTATCTAACGCGGCGAACAGAAAATCCGGCTGTGTCAGTTGATACAGCTCCCCTACTACCTGATCGGCTGCATTATTGGATGGCACTGCCCCCGGATATTCATCTACCAGATAAAGCCTGGCCTGATAGTGCGCCAGCGCAATAAAGCGACTGTGTGACGCCAGCTGTATGTGCATCGGATGGCCGGCGTTTTGCCGCAACGTGCCGTAAACAAATAAATAATGCTGCATAGCCGCACCTATCATTAATTATTGTTTACTGTGCCGCAGTGGTACCACAAAGACAAGATATGCGCTAAACCTCTAACGTGGCAAATTCACTAACTCTTGAGCATATAAGCCTTTTTGTGAGTTTAACCACTACTGCCGCCTGTTCGATAAAAATTAACATTATGATTTAAAACAATAAAAATTATGGCGCTATTTTTGCCTGTTTCAACTGTGTTTGCAGCCATGCTGCATGGAGTAGCACATTACCTAATAACAAGGAG
Organism: Rheinheimera sp.; assembly: GCA_041618685.1. Lineage (GTDB taxonomy): Bacteria > Pseudomonadota > Gammaproteobacteria > Enterobacterales > Alteromonadaceae > Alishewanella. The sequence goes on along the minus strand of JBFKFH010000008.1, from coordinate 27,681 downwards.
CAACCATGTTAAAACAACTGATGATACAACCACTGTTGCTGGCCGCCGCATTGTGCTGCGCCACTACCATCGCCGCCGACTCTTTGCCGGACGCTGGGGCAGTAAGCCATTATGCCAGCCAACTGCTGCAACAGCAGCAGATAGACAGCAACGGCCCTGGTCTTGCGGTATTAGTGGCGCGCGGTGATGACGTGTTATTTAAACAGGCTTATGGCATGGCAAGTATTGAACTTGGCGTGCCACTGAGCCTCGGCCACAAGTTTCGCATTGGCTCTGTTACGAAGCAGTTTGCTGCTACTGCACTGCTGACGCTAATTGACGCCGGTAAAGCCGCGCTTGACGACCCGCTGAGCAAATACCTGCCCGACTACCCTAATGCGAAACAGATTACGCTATTACAGCTACTGAATCATACCTCAGGCGTAAAAAGCTATACCGGCATTCCGGGCTATATGCATAACAAAATCCGCTACGAGTTAAGCACTGCTGAGCTGATTAATGAATTTAAAGATCTTGCCGCTGATTTCCCCCCCGGCACAGATTTCAGATACAACAATTCCGGCTATGTATTATTGGGCGCCGTTATTGAAGCAATCAGTGGTAAAAGTTGGCACCAATATATTAATGACGCGCTGCTGCAACCGCATAAGCTGAGCAATGTCATTTACCCGGGTGAACAAAGTATTATTGCCGGTATGGCCGATGGCTACAGCCTGCGCCCGGGCCAGGATGTGACCCGCGCAGCCTTGCTCAGCATGACCCAACCGCATGCCGCCGGCGCACTGGTCGCCGATGCCGAAGCACTGTGGCAATGGAACCGTTTATTGCATAACGGCAAGTTACTTAAAGCAAAAACCTATCAGCAGATGATTACTGCAACCGGTGCAGCCGCTAAAGATGGGGGTAATTATGGTTTTGGTATCATTAGCGGCACACTACGTGGTATGCAGGAGCTGCAACACGGTGGCGGCATCAACGGCTTTGTTTCACTGTTGGTTTACCTGCCACAGCCAAAGCTGACCGTCGTAATGCTGCGTAACAGCGATGGCCCAGGGCCTGATCTAGACTATTTAAGCCGAAAAATTGCGGCCTATGCCAGCGGTAATCCTTACCCTGACTACCAACCTGTTCCGGTAACAGAAGCGCAACTGCATAGTGTCAGCGGCATTTATAGCAAAGGCGAAGACAGCCGCACGCTTGAAGTACGAGATGGAAAATTGTTCTCAACCCGCGCTGGCGGCCGGCCATTTGAACTGATCCCGCAGGCTAACGACAGCTTTGGTTTTGCTGACAGTGTGACCCGGTTGGTCATACAGCGTGACAACAACGGTAACGCAACCGGCCTGAACATGTATTACGACGGCGACGGTAAAGCCGAGCTGTGGCAGCGCAGTAGCGATGTGGCGCAAAAAGCCGACATTAGCTTAACCCAACAGCAACAACTGGCGCTGGTTGGCAGCTATGTGTCAGATGAGCTGCAGCTGAAAGTATTTCAAAATGATGCCGGCAATGGCTTACTGGTACAAGTAACCGGACAACCCGCTTTTGAGCTAAAAGCCGCTGGCGAGCGCCAGCTGTATCTTACCGTGGTCGATGCCACGCTGGAGTTTACACCATCTACAGGGCAGGCAACTCAGGTTCTGCTGACACAAGGTGCCGGCCGGTTTGTACTAAAGCGTCAGTAAAGCTCTAAAGTCCTATACTAAACGCCAGACTACTACTCTGGCGTTTATGTTGGCGTCAATTAAGTTGTCGCATAGCCAAATCAGCGCTCTATACTGTTTTACTACAAGCACTAATTCCAACTGAGACCGCCATGAATGATGTTGTGATGTTGCAACTAACCAGCTCTGTGTTCTGGTTAATCATCGTGGGGCTAATCATCGTTATGTTCCATAAGGAACTGAGGTCGCTGCTTAGATCGGTGGCCAGCCTGAAGATAGCCGGCTCCAGCTTTGAATTCAGTGATAAAAATGAAACTATTAAATCAAATATAATCCTGGCGGAAACCCTGATCGACATGTTGTCCCGCGAAGAAAAGATTGAGCATCTTAAATCTATTCTTACCGCTCATCAGATAGAAAAAATAGCCGCATTTGCTTTTAAATATTCAGACGAAGTTGAAAGCAGTAAATTAAATGAAGAAATGCTAAAAAATATTGCCTATTTACTGCTGCGCTTTGGCCGGTACGAACAGGCGATCAAATTGTGTGATGTGTTACTTCAGCGCGTGCCCGACCATATACGCTTACTCAATATAAAAGCCCTGGCGCTGATTACTACCCGGCTGGACGAAAAAGTGGCGGAAGCACTGCCAATACTTAAAAGTTTACTCATCCGCTACCCAGAAACCGGCTACATTCGCCTTAATTATGCCTTAGCCAATTCGTTATTGCTGCAACATGACGAAGCCTTTGAGCATATGCTGCAATTGGTTAAGTCGGAAGATTATATGCGCAATGAACGTAATCCGATTGATGACCCGTTGTTTCATCGCACACGCATTCAACGGCCAGATTTGCTGGCTAAGCTAGAAGATGCGAACGTGTTGCGCCAGGAGCAGCGAAACTAACCTTGTTTCATAGTGATAATAATTGCTACGTCAATTGCTTAACCGGCTTATATGCATATACGGCTTTACGTCAGTTTTATGATTAAGTTGCTGTCAGCTGATACGATATTAACCATACCCTCTGGCTCTGATGACAAAACTAGTTGAAAATAGCGCCCGCGGTAATGCAGCTTATTGCCTGCTTGCAGCCAGACCCCTTTTGCAAACCAGCTGGATTAATTATGCCGGAACAAGAAATGCTCTATAGCTACAGCAGTGTTGCGATTGCCGTCACGCTGTTTTTAATTATTATTCTGTTTAACGAATTTGGTTTTCGTATCGGCCGTTACGTGCAGCGCCACACCGATGACGATGTTAAAGCGCTTACCGGCTCTATCCAGGCCAGTATTCTGGGTTTACTGGCGCTGTTGTTAGGTTTTACTTTCAGTATGGCAATGCAGCGCTATGATAACCGCAGCATGGCGCTGATAGATGAAGCCAATGCGCTGGGCACGGCCATGCTACGGGTGCAGTTACTGCCAGAACAGTTTCAGCCCGATGCCACGGCGTTGTTCCAGCAATATGTGGGGCTGCGTATCGAAATAGGTCAGCTGGACATGACTAAGCTGGCGCAGCGCTCACAATACAACAAGCAAATTGTTCAGCTGCAGCATCAGTTGTGGGATTTAGCCGTCGCAGCCACTAATGAAGATCCGCGGCCGGTAACCACAGGCGCCTTTGTCAGCGCGTTAAATAACGTCATTGATGCACAGGGCAAACGTAACGCCTTGCTGCAAATGCATGTGCCAGAAGTGGTGCTACTGTTATTGTTTGTAGTGTTTGTGTCCTCTGGCGGCATTATTGGTTACTCTGCCGGCTTAAGTGGCAAGCGCAATATGGCCCCCATTGTGCTGGTGTCACTGCTGATCACGCTGATTGTATTTATTATTATTGATCTGGACCGGCCCAAACGCGGCCTAATTCAGGTAAACCAAAACGTGATGACCGAACTGTTATAAACCGTGTGCTGTACGCACGCCAAGCGAACGTTAGGGGGGCGGTAAGGCAACCTTCGCCAATTAAACCACCTTAACAGCTGGCATTAATACAATCACGGCCATCGGCTTTAGCGCGGTATAACGCCGTATCAGCAGCGCACAGCAGTGCCAGGCTGGTGCGGTACTGGCCATGTAGTTCGGTGGCAATACCCTGGCTTACCGATACGCTAAGCGTTGCCGGCAAGCCAGCATCGGTAAACTGCAGCTGGCGCACCGCATGTTGCACGTCTCTGGCTACCTGCAGCGCAGAAATCTCATTGTGATATGGCAGTATTAACGCAAACTCTTCACCGCCATAGCGCGCGGCCAGTTTGGCATCCACCGGCATTGCCTGCAGTATCGCACCCGCGACTTTACGCAGGCAGGCATCGCCCTGTATATGGCCATAACGGTCGTTAAACTGCTTAAAAAAGTCGATGTCGATTATTACCACGCTTAACGGGCGCTTCATCGCAGTACACTGCTGCCAGTGATGCTGCAGCTGCTCATCAAATGCGCGGCGGTTAGCCAGCCCGGTTAAGGCATCGGTTGAGGCTTGTAAGCGCAGCTGTTCACACTCGGCTTTGTAGCGGGTTAAATCACGCATTACCAGCACCAGGCGTGGTTCTGGTTCAGGCAGATACGACACCGACAGCTCAATGTCTTTAATATCGCCATCAGCGCAGCGCACAGCCATTTCGGTGGGCCCGGCTTGCAGTGACAAAATACGCTTAGCGACAATTTTTACCAGGCCGTCGTATTGCTGCTGGCAGCGGCTGACTAAAAACTCCGGCCACTGCCGGCCGATCAATGGCCTGGCGATACAATTAAGCAGCAGCGCCGCTTTGGCATTGGCGCACTCAATGACGCCGTCCGGGCTTACCACCAGTACCGCTTCAGTCAGGTATTGAATAAAGCCGCCAACATCCAGGCCAGCCGACATTGCAGTGTCGGTGTTGGTGTCATCCAGCCATGCGCTGTCATCATTTAAAGCGCCAGGCAGCAGGCCGGGTTTAGTCAGGGCATTAATCATCAGAGTAACTCACTTTCATTGGCTTAACTGCTGCCAACTTTAGCGACTTATACCCACGCAAACCTTCTGACAACCTTCTGAATTAACTCATTGTATTAAAGCATTTTTTTAACCAGCCTACTGCGCAAAAAAGCCCCTTTCGGGGCTCAGTAGATCACTATTTAATTCAGTCTTACTGAGGCGGTAGATTTTTTACCTCTGGATCCGGGCTTAAAATAAGCGGAGTATTACTGCCGTTGCTTAGAACCAGCTGAAACTTAGTCTCGCCAGCATTTTGATCTGAATCGACTAATTTTAACTGGGTACCGTTGGCCAACATCTCTACACTATCAATGATACCTGCAGGGGAATTATTAAAACGTACACCAACAAAACTAAAGCCGCTGCTTACTGTTGGCTGAGTTAACGTATAGATAATGTCGCTGCTTTGCGATACGGTAGCATTGCCGCTAATGGTCTTGCCGGAGGCGTCGGTATAGGTAAACTGGTTATCTGAGCCCGACACCGCAACATAAATGTTAACTGCATTATTTGAATCACTAGACATAGTGCTTTTCCTTGTTGTTATGGTTAATAAATTAGGGTTAAAAGTGAATATTGGCGATATTTTCTCGTTGCAATAGCGTGACGATCTCGCCGTTTAGTTCAAGCTGACCGATACAATTCAATGCTTTAGCATACGGAATAATAAAATCTGGTTCTTTGTTTTTAGTTACAATTTCAACTAAATCACTCTGAACTTGAAGGCAAAGTGCTTTCACTTTATTTTCGTCGGCGTCATCAAATAATGACCTTGCCAAAATAAGCTGACTTTTGGCCAACATTGCTCGATAGCGCAAATTATTAACATTCTGTTCCGACAATTCTTTATAAGTTGCTATTGCCAACTTTGAGTATGATAGGCTTTTTTCTAGGTTTCCTTCCGATTGAAAAAGCTCTGCAGTTGTCACCCATTGTCTGGCTAGTAACTGCTTCCTTTGACTATCTTGCAAAATGACTTTGTCTTGTTGAATCATCTCAATAAATTGAGCAAGCTTTAGTTCAATTTGTGATGACGACATATCAGATGAATATTTCACTACTTGAAAAAGATAGTGGTATTTTAACATCTGCCACCTGCTGTTCTGGTGGTCTTGTGCAAGCGCTTTAGAAATCAACTCAAACCCAAGTACAGCATTTGTTAGCGCTTCCTCTCGTCTACCTTGATAACCTAGTAGGTCAGCTGACATTTGGTAGCTACTCGCTAGTATTTCAAGCAGGTAAAGTTCAGCCCCAACCACTTCGCTGGACAATTCGCGTTGAATATCTAAATGCTTTACTATTGCCGCTCTAATATCACCTTGCGCCAACGCAGCACTGGCTAACCAAGAGCGCGTATTAGCTATATCCGCTAACAACTGTTTATTATCGGGTTGCTTTGCTTGAGCCAGCAAACGTAGTTGTAACGACTCTTCAAAGTTCTTTCTGGCGATATCAAACTGCTGTTGTTGCATCGCCAGCGAGCCTAGCGAATTGGTGGCGTAGGATAGCTCCATAATGGCGTCGAGGTTATCCGGTGCTAACTTATACATGCGCTCGCTGTACTGGTAATAGCGCTCAAACTCAGGCTGGGTGGCCTGCCAGTTGCTGGCGTCGTACTGAATTTGCCCAAGCCAAAAGGCGTTGGCGCCGAGGGTTTTTAGCAGCTCTAAATTGTTTGGCTGCTCTACCAGCACCGCTTCTAACTGCACGCGGGCGGCTTGCAGCGCCGCTGTTGCCTCTTCGGTTTTACCGCGTGAGTACGCCACCTCGCCCATCGCTTCCAGCGTTTGGCCGTGCTGCAAGCGCGCTTCGGTGCTTAATGTCGTGTTATCGGCAGAGTAATCGGTAAAGTATTCCAGTGCTTTATTGCTAATACCATCGAGTAAATCCATGCGGCCGATGCTGCGCAGCTTATCGGCAAATTCACCTACCATAAACCCCAGTAAATTCTCTGCCGCCAGCCGCTTTTGCTGTGCCTGCTGTTCGGCATTAAAACTTCTGACACTCATCGCCGCAGCGGTGACGGTGAGCACACACAGCAGCGCTATGGTGCTGCGCCGGGTCCAGCGTTTTAACCGGGCTTTGTTAGCCGATAGCTGAATAAAACGCTGCTCGTCGGCGTCGAGTGAGAACAAACTGTTGTGCTGCAGCGCTTGCGCTTCCTGCAACGGTTTACCCTCGGCCAGCAAATAGGCACTGTTTTGCTGCTCGGTTTGCCAGCGCCGGGTTAAATGCAGCAAGCGGCTTTTTACACTCAGGCTTTGATGGTGCTGGCTTATCCAACTGGTCGCTCGCGGCCAGCGCCGCAGCAGCGCTTCGTGCGCAATGCTAAAACATGGCTCGTCATTTTGCAGATGCGACACAAATAAGCGTTGCTCTACCATGGTTTGCACTAGTGTACGCTCAGCATCAGTTTGTAATTGCACAACGCGGCCACTGCGGCTGGTAATGCTTTTTTCATCTTCACGTAAGGTTACCAGCATCGATAACACGCGCGGCAGGCTGGCTTTTTCTGCCGCCGTTAATACGGATATGGCCTGTTCGGCGTTTTTGCCAATTGCGCCTTCAATGCCGCCCAGCGCCTGATACACCGACACCAACAGCTGGTTGTCACTGCTGCGCTGTAAATACAGCTCTTGCAGGGTGTACTGCAGCATAGGTAAGGCATCAGGGTTACTGGCTGCCTCACTGCAGAGCATTTCATCCAGCGGTACAGCGGTATCCGGGTCGACAGCAAAGCTTAAACCAGCAGCCAGCGCCGGCAGGCGGATCATCTGTAGCAGCTCGGCACGCCCCGGCGCTGCCAAATCGAAATGTGCGCCCCGGGCCTTACCGGCAATTAAACTGGGGTAGTCAACTAACAGCGGGTAAAACTCGTTGCGACAGGCACTTAACACCAGCACTGCGCCACTGGTCGCCAGCTGTTCAAGCAATTCGGTAAACTGTGCCCGTTCTGCGGCGCTAAATAGCGGTGACGACAGCAACACTTCCAGCCGGTCAACAAACAAGGCAAACCGCGGCTTGGTTTTTGCCCCTTTGGGCAGTTGCTGCAAGCACGTTGTTACTACCTGCTGCGGCTCAGCCGCCAGTAACTGGGCCAGGCTTTGGGCGCTGAAACCGTCAAACACCGGTACGTCGTTAACGTCCCAGTCCAGCATCGCGCTGGCTAAGTCAGTTAACAGTTGCGCCGCGGCAACGTCGGCTAAATCCATGCTGCTGTATGACAACACCTCAATGCCGTTAAAGCCGCCAGGCTGCATCAGGTTTGGCATAATACCGGCATTAATCAGCGACGACTTACCACTGCCGCTTGGCCCCAGCAATAAACAAAACGCCCGGCCGTACTGAATTTGTTTGGCGATACGCGCCAGTAAGGTATCTATTTGTTTGCCGCGACCAAAAAACACGCTGGCGTATTTAGCGTCGTAGGCCTGCAACCCCGGAAACGGTGAGCCCTGCTGCCAGCTTTGTTGTTGTACGCTTTGTTCCTGCCCCAGCGGAAAGCGTACCTCTGCCACCGTGCGGTAGCCGCGTTTGCGAATGGTTTCAATGTAAGTTGGCTTAGTGGCACTGTCACCCAGCGCTTTACGCAATTGGGTAATGGTTTTATGCAACGGGTTATCACCGGTATCGGTAGCCGGCCAGCACTGGCTGACAATCTCATCAGCGGTCACCACGTCACCGGCATGCTTGCACAACAGCAGCAGTACATCCATCGCCTTAGGCTCAAGCTGAACAACCAGCTTACCGCGGCGCAGGCTGTTCGCTGCGGGGTCGACCTGCCAGTCAGCAAAGAAAAAAGTTGGGGACATAGGCAAATTATATTGGTTTATTTGCGATGCAACATAACATGCTACAGCGGTTTAGTTTAGCCTTGTTTGCGGTTTTCTATCAGCCAATTTACAGCTTAAGTATCTGACTTTAATACTGTTTATGGTGTCAGTAATTTTTACAGCTTTGCGTAGAGTTATAAAACAACTTCTTTACAGCCTTGATTTAAAACAGTTTTAGTTTTGGCACGTTTCTGGCTTACTTCCGACGCTGCAAAAGAAGACAGCGGTATATCATTACAGAAGTAAGGAAACGTCATGTTCAAAAACACAAGTAAATTCAAATCATTATTACAAGGCACACTGCTTTCAGCTACGATAGCGTTATGCTGTGCGCCGACGGCTAATGCTGCACTGATCAACTTCAGTGGTCAGTTAGCTAACCCGAACTCGTATGTTATTACCGAGTTTGTTATCGACACCGACAGCACGGTAAGAGGCTGGACTGATTCATTCGCCAATTTCGCTAACTTTGACCCTATTACCAGCTTATGGGACAGTGCCGGCAACCTGATCCTGAACAATGACGACAACTCCAGTATTAACCCGGCCACCCAGTCTTACTACGATTCTGGCTTTGAAACGCTGTTATCAGCAGGTACGTATTATTTCACTATGAGTGTCTACAGCAACTTCCCGGTTGCCGGGCAAAACCTGTTTACCGGCGTACCATTCGGCGGCCTTAGTGCTAATGGCAATTGCAGCGACGCCAATACCTGCTCGATCGGCGATTGGTATACCGGTCACTCACGCTCAGCACCGGGCGGTGGTCAGGTTGGTGGCATGTACAGCCTGTGGTTAGATGGCGTAGCATCCGCTGTGGTGGTTGACCCGGCGAATCAGGTGCCTGCACCGGCCAGTCTGTTGCTGCTGGTTGCTGGCTTAGCCGGTCTGCTGCGCAAAAAGCGTTAATCGCAGAAACTGCCGGGCAGCCAGTTGCCTGCCCGGCTATTTGTGTTTGCCCTGCCGCACGTCTTACAGCTCCCAAAGCCCCCTTTGCCTGTCACCATTCTTCGCTTGAGTATCTACCCAGCTTTGCTAGGCTAGAGCAGGACAGTAAATAAGGAAACCAATTATGGCGCAATGGCTTAGCGGCACAGTTAGCGAAAACCATCACTGGCATGCCAATTTATTCAGCCTGAAGGTGAAAACCGAACCATTCGACTTTATCGCCGGCCAGTTTGTGCGCTTAGCGCTGGATACAGCGGATGGCAAAGTGCAGCGTGCCTACTCACTGGTTAATAGCCCGGGCAGTGGCGAGCTGGAGTTTTTAGTCAGCACCGTGGCCGATGGCAATTTGTCGCCGCTGCTACAGCAGCTAAAAATGGGCGATGCAGTAGGTGTTAGCCAACCGGCGTCGGGTTTTTTTGTGTTGGATGAAGTGCCAGACGGCGATAATTTGTGGTTAATGTCCAGCGGCACCGGCATTGGCCCTTACCTGTCGATGCTGGGTACGCATAAGATATGGCAACGGTTTGAACGTATCATACTAGTGCACACGGTACGTACCATTGCCGATTTAGCCTATCGTGAACTTATTCAGCAATATCAGCAGCAGTACCACAATCAATTGCATTACCAACCTATTGTCACCCGCGAGGCACATGCCGGTGCGTTAGCTAAGCGCCTGCCCGAGCTGATTCAAAGCGGCGAGTTACAACGCGCCTGCGGCCAGCCGCTAAATGAGCGCTCACAGGTGATGCTGTGTGGCAACCCGCAAATGATTACTGATACCAAAGCATTGCTTGAGAGCATGGGGCTGAAAAAGAATTTACGCCGCACACCGGGCAATATTACCGTGGAGCAGTATTGGAAATAGCCGGCTATTAAAAAATGCCGGCCAAAGATCGCAGCAAGCCCTGATGCAGCGGCAGTTCGGCGTCCTGCCATTCCAGGTTGGCTTTATTGGCAAAGCTAACCACCTTTACCTGATACTTACGCATATCCGTGTCGCGCTGCCATAACTGCTCAAACGCGCCGCTGTCGCCCTGGCGCAGTTGATGTTCGGCATATTCCTGCACTTTTTGCGCAGAATCGGCCGAGATGCGCTCAGCAATCTGGATATCAGTAAGCATGGTGTAGTATTTATCCTGTACCAGCTGGTTACCGACATATTCTGCCCCGGCAAACACGGCTAATACTACAAACGCCCGCGCTATATCTCTGCCATCAAGGTTAGTGCCAATGGACGTGTCAACAAACACCGCGGCATTACGGCCCAGCCGTTCGTTGCGTTGTTCGGGGGTTTCCGGTGCATCCGGCGGCGCCATACCCGGATGCAAAAAGGCCTGGGTTTCTTCTGCTGTCATACCGTACTCTTGTGCCAGGACAATATCCGGCCGCTCTTTTAGTACAGTGCGTACGTTAACCTGTAACCAATACTGGGCGTTAATCGGCGAGTCGACCAGCAGATAACCGCGCTGGCGCATAAACTCACGCACATCCTCGGCCAGCGGCAATTGATACTCTGCACTGGTATTACGGATATCAATAAAAATACTGCGCTGCTCCGGTTCGACCGGATCAAGATAAACCGTCTGGCTCATGCGGGTTTGCACGTCCAGCTTCCGTTTGGCTACTGACGTATGCACTGCCGTACAGGCACTGAGTAACCATACGGCTAATAGCAGAACAGCGACACGCATTTAGAACAGGCCTGCCAGTGCCCGCACCAGGCCTTGAGTAAGTTCCGGCTCAGCATCAGGCCATTTCAGATTGGCCTGGTTAGCAAAACTGGCCACCCGGGTTTGGTATTTGCGCATATCGCTTTGCCGCTCGTAACTGGACGTAGTACTGCCACTGTCACCCTGAATTAACTGGTGCCGTGAGCTCTCGCTAACCTTGCCGTCAAACCGTTCCATGATCTGAATATCAGTGATCACACTGTAATACACATCTTCCACCATCGCATCGACCACAGTGCCAACAATGGCCCCGCCTACCGCCGCACCCAGCGCACCACCCGAGCTACCGCCGGTTGCCCGATGCAGTGCGTAACCGCTTACTGCACCGGCCGCGATGCCCGGGCCTGCTGCCAGCGCACTGTTGGTATCACGCGCATTGCTGCGGCCAACCTGCAGCACATTGGCCTGTAACCAGTAATTGGCCCGTTTCGGACTATCAATTACCTGATAACCGCGCGCTTGCAGGCTTTGAATAACCTGAGGTTTTATATCAAACTCCGGTTTATCTGAGGTATTACGGATATCGACAAAAATAGTGCGCTGTTCCGGCTCGACCGGATCAAGAAATATCGAGCTGCTCATTTTGGTCTGCACATCTAAATTACGCTTGGCCACTGAGGTATGCAGTGCACCGCAGCCACTGAGGCTAACACTGCCAATAATCAGGGCAGACATTAATAAGGTTTTCATCATTGCTCCTTAACCGGTCAATACGTTGTTACACTCGCCGCCAGCTTAAATTAGCCGCGGCAGGCTTAATCATATCTGAATCATTATGCTCAGTTTATACCAAAACGCGGCCCGGCAACGTCAGGCTTTGTAACCAAAGGTGAACAGCAGCTATTTACCCTGTTGCGGTGGTTTTACCTTTACTTTTGCCGCGCAGCCGTTACAATGTGCGCCGCTCTTTTGACCGAAATTTATACAGCTCTTTTCAAAATAAGGTAATTGCTATGCATCCGATGTTAAACATCGCGGTTCGCGCTGCCCGTAGCGCGGGTAACGTGATCGCCCGTGCCTGTGGCCAGCTCGATATGGTTCAGAAACTACAGAAAGGCACTAACGACTTTGTCACCAATGTAGACAAAGAAGCTGAACAAGCCATTGTTCAGGTGTTGCGAAAATCGTTCCCGACTCACGGTATTGTCGGCGAAGAGCATGGTGATTACGGCAATAGCGACAGTGAGTTTCAATGGATCATTGACCCACTGGATGGCACCGCTAACTTTATTAAAGGCATTCCGCATTTTGCGGTGTCTATCGCGTTAAAACATCAGGGTAAATTAGACCAGGCAGTGATCTTTGATCCACTGCGCGGCGAGCTATTTACCGCATCACGTGGTCGTGGCGCCCAGCTAAACGGCACCCGTATCCGCGTTAATAACCTGCCTGATATGCAGGGCACTATTCTGGCAACGGGTTTTCCGTTCAAGAACAAAACCCATTTACCGGCACACAGCGCGATGTTAAGCAGCTTATTGGCTGACGCCGCCGATATCCGCCGCACCGGCTCTGCGGCGCTGGATCTGGCCTATGTTGCGGCAGGCCGGTTTGATGGCTTCTTTGAAATTGGCTTAAAGCCATGGGACATTGCCGCAGGTGAACTGATTGTGCGTGAAGCCGGTGGCCTGGTGTGTGATTTTGTTGGCGGCAATAATCAGTTGCGCAGCGGTAACATTGTCGCGGCGGCACCAAAGGTACTGGCCGGTATGTTAAAAGGCATTCGGCCACACCTGACCGAGCCACTGTCACGTTAAGCGCAGTCAGGCGGATACCACAAAAAAAGGACGCTGTAGCGTCCTTTTTTACTTTCTATAGTTGTGTCAGCTGGTAGCCCTGTTGCTGTAACAGCTGCAGCACATTATCGTCACCTGCCAGGTGCAGTGCGCCGACCAGAACCAATTCAACCTCAGGTGTTGTCAGCATTTGCTCTATTTGTGGCAGCCAGTTTTTATTACGCTGAACCAGCAACACGTCATAAAACGCTTTACCTTCTGCGGTATCGGTAAATGCCATCGCCAGCTTACTTAATGCATTAGCATCGCCGCGGCGCCAGGCTGAGATGATTTGATTTAATTGCTGTTCTAAATCAGACAGCTGTTGCAGATTCTGTCTGACAAACACCTCTTCATGTGCTGCTGACGCATTCAGCAACATTGTTAGCTGCTGTTCTACCGTTTCCAGAAACAATAACGGCTTAGTGTCTGCCATCGCCTGCTTAAAGTAATACATATCGACGCCTTCACCTGCCATGCCGGCTTTTTGCAGTGCTATCTGCATCAGCGTTAGCAAGACAAAATCAGGTTTGAAACTGTCTAACGTGGCTAAATCGACACCTTGTACGCTGGCAAACTGGGCCAGTTTACGGTAGGTTTTCGCTGACAAAACCTGCCGCAGTGTACGGCCATCCTGATATCGCGCATGCTGCATCAATAGTCGGTTACCGTCTGGCGTTTCCAGTTCGCGTATATCGGTTTCAAATACCACAATGTCTGCCTGCTGATAGGCGATATCGAAGGCCTGCGGCAACGGAAACTGCTCGGGTGGCAGTAAATGAACCGTACCGGCGATATACAGCTGCTGAGCCCCTTTGCTCAACCGCCAGACAGAGGTTTCAGCATGCACACTGCCGCTAGCCAGCAACGCCAGTACAAGCAACGCCTGCGTCATGTTAAACATCAATATCTCCCGTTATTTTGATTGCGGCACTTCAACCGGCAATTGCCGCTCTGTCCACTCGCGAAAACCGCCCGCCAGGCTAAAAACGTTTTGATAGCCCATTTGCTGCAGTACCTGAGCCGATAGCGCCGAGCGGTAGCCACCGCCGCAATACAGCACCAATTTTTGTTTTTTATCGGCGACAGTTTGTTCTATGTCGCGCTCAATAATGCCTTTACCTAAATGCATCGCCTCGGGTAAATGTCCCTGCGCCCACTCATTATCTTCACGAATGTCCAGCAATACATAAGGCTGATTATGTTGTAGCAGTTCGGTTATGCTGATTTCATTGATCTGCGCTTTGGCCTGCTCTACCAACGCCAGAAAACCGGGTGCATGTTGTTTGCTCATACCGTGACGCCCCAAAATAAAAAATGCCAGTCTGTGACTGGCATTTTTAGCATCTTTACCGTGCAATTACATTAGCGCGTCGGTATTTTCGCCTTCTTTCTCTACCGGCGGTGGTGGCAGCATATCTTCGCGGCTAATGCCTAAGATTTCTGCAACCGCGCTGGCGACATAAATAGACGAGTAAGTACCGATACCGATACCAAACAGCAATGCGGTAGCAAAGCCATGGATTAATGCGCCGCCCATGTAAAACAGCACCACTAACACCAGCACTGTCGTCAATGACGTGATTACCGTACGGTTTAGCGTTGACGTAATAGCATCGTTTATTGTGTCATCCACTGAGGTATCACGTAACTTACGGAAGCTCTCACGAATGCGATCGAATACCACTATGGTATCGTTGATGGAGTAACCTATCAGTGCCAGTATTGCAGCCAGCACGGTCAGGTCAAACTCAAGCCCCAGCAGTGAAAATAGCCCCATCGTCAGGATAACGTCATGGAACAATGCCAGTACAGCACCAACCGATAAACGCCATTCAAAGCGCATCGTGACATAAAGTAAGATACCAATCAGCGCCACCAGCATCGCCAGGCCGCCATCTTCTTTTAACTCTGCACCAACGCTTGGGCCAACAAACTCAATACGGCGCATAGTGACAGCTTCTGCCTGTGCCGCATTAAGCGCTTTAATCACGCTGTCGCCTAATGTCGACTGATCAACATCGGTACGCAGCGGTACCCTAATCAGCACATCACGGCTGGTGCCAAACAACTGCACGACAGCATCGCCATAGCCGGCAGCATTCAGCGTTTGTCGTACTGCAGGTAAATCGGCTGGCTGGGCAAAACCGACTTCGATTACCGTACCGCCGGTAAAGTCGAGCCCCCAGTTGATACCTTTAGTGGCAATAGACACAAAGGAGCCAATAATCAGCAATACGGACAGCACGATCGCCGGCCATTTCAGCCGCATAAAATTCAGTGGTTGGGTAAAGTGAAACACTTGCATCGCTTACTCCTTATATTGGCAGTGACTGCACGCGGCGGCCACCCCAAATTAAATTCACTAATAAGCGAGTACCTACTACCGCCGTAAATATTGACGTCAGGATACCGATAGCCAGTGTAACGGCGAAGCCCTTGACCGGACCAGAGCCAATACCAAACAGAATTAACGCCACCAGCAAGGTGGTGATATTCGAGTCGGCAATGGTAGCAAAAGCGCGGTCGTAGCCATGATGTATCGCCTGTTGCACTGAGCGGCCATCGGCCAGCTCTTCTCGAATACGTTCGAAAATCAGTACATTAGCGTCTACTGCCATACCTACCGTTAATACGATACCAGCCATACCCGGCAAGGTTAATGTGGCGCCCGGGATCATCGACATAACACCAACAATCAGCACCAGGTTGGCGACCAGTGCCAGATTGGCCACTAAACCGAAGGCTTTATAGTAAATCACCATAAAGATCAGTACCGCCACCATACCCCACTGAATTGCCGTTACGCCCAGGTCGATATTTTCTTTACCCAGGCTTGGGCCTATAGTGCGCTCTTCAATAATTTGGATCGGCGCGATTAATGCACCGGCGCGCAATAGCGTTGCCAGGTTTTGCGCTTCGCCAGGAGATGAAATACCGGTAATACGGAAATCGCGGCCTAAACGCGCCTGAATAGTGGCATCGTTAATGACTTCCTGCTGTTTAATCAGTACCGGGTTGCCGTCTTCACCCAATTCAGTGCCGGGTTTGTATTCAATGAATACAGACGCCATGCGCCGGCCAATACTGTCGCGGGTAGCGGCCGATAACATATTGCCGCCTTTAGCATCCAGCTTAATACTCACCTGTGGCCGGCTGTATTCATCAAAGCCTGAGCTGGCACCGGTAATATGTTCACCGGTTAACATCACGCGTTTTTCCAGCAGCACCGGACGGCCATCACGGCTGTAATATAGCTCAGCGTTAGGGGGTACCCGGCCTTCCAGCGCGGCGCCTAAGTCACCTTCTTCATCAACCAGGCGAAACTCCAGTGACGCTGTCGCGCCAAGAATTTCCTTCGCCTGTGCGGTATCCTGCACGCCGGGCAGTTGCACCACGATACGATCAGAACCCTGACGCTGCACTAACGGCTCAGCAACACCAATTTCGTTTACCCGGTTACGGATAATGGTGATGTTTTGCTCCAGCGCATACTCACGAATTTCTTTAATGCGCAGTTCACTGATACTGACCAATACGGTCAGCTCGTCGGCACCTGGCGTAAAGACCAGCTCTCGGTCACGTTTGCGCAGCGCCGCTTCGGCTGCAGCAACATCTTCGACATTGCGCAAACTCAGCAGTACCTGGCCGCGTGGCAGATCAGCCTGCACGGTACGGTAACGGATTTTCTCTTCACGCAAATCGGTGCGGAAGGTCTGCACCATGTCGTTCAGATTTTTATCCAGCGCCGCTTTCATATCAACGGCCATCAAAAAGTGCACACCACCGCGTAAATCCAGGCCCAGTTTCATTGGTGACGCACCAATGCTGGTTAGCCAGTCTGGCGTAGCCGGTGCCAGATTTAAGGCGGTAACATAACCGCTGCCCAGTAGCTGGCTGGCTATCTCACGCGCCTGTAGCTGGTCTTCCGTGCTGTTAAAGCGGGCCAGTACCTGGCCATTTTCCAGCTCTACGGCTTTGGCAGTAATACCGGCATCAGTAAAGCCACGTTCCAGCTGAACACGGGTTTGCTCTGCCACGGTACCGCCGCGGGTTGCGCTGATATTCAGCGCCGGGTCTTCCGGGTATAGGTTTGGTAATGCATACACCAGTGCCAGCAACAACATGCCGATCACCAGTAAATAGCGCCAAACGGGGTTTTGATTTAACACCTGTTTATCCTTATTCGCGCTTACAGTGACTTCAGCGTGCCTTTTGGCAGTACCGCGCTGATAGCAGCTTTTTGCACTGTCACTTCAGTGCTGTCGTTCAGGGCAATAACGACAAAGTCTTTGTCTTCGGCAATTTTGCTGATCCGGCCAACTAAACCGCCCTGTGTTAAAACCTCGTCGCCCTTACCCAGCGCAGACATCAGGTTGCGGTGGTCTTTCACACGTTTGGCCTGCGGGCGGTAGATCAGAAAATAAAAAATCAGACCGAAAGCCACCAGCATAATGATTAAATCCCAACCACCGCCTTGTGCTGGCTGGCTGGCTACGTCGGCGTAGGCATTGCTGATTAATAAACTCATAAGTGTCCCCTTAAATTACGATTAATGTTGTTCTTTATTAGTATCAACCGCGTCCAGTGCCGGTACCGGCAAGCCGCGTTTAGTGTAAAACTGTTCGACAAACTGCTCCAAAGTACCAGCGGCTATCGCCGCGCGCAATCCTTGCATCAGTTTCTGATAATGATGCAGGTTATGTACAGTATTTAAGCGCGCGCCCTGGATCTCGTTGCAGCGGTCCAGATGATGTAAATATGCACGGGAATAATTTTTACAAGTGTAACAGTCGCATTCTGCGTCTAACGGGCCAATATCGTCTTTGTATTTGGCGTTGCGGATTTTCACCACACCGGTACTAATAAATAAATGGCCATTGCGCGCGTTGCGGGTTGGCATCACGCAGTCAAACATATCGATACCACGGCGCACCGCTTCAACGATATCTTCCGGTTTACCTACTCCCATCAGATAGCGCGGTTTATGCGCCGGCATCTGGCCGGTCGTGTGGTTTAAAATACGGATCATATCGTCTTTGGGCTCACCAACCGATAAACCGCCAATGGCATAGCCATCGAAACCGATTTCTTCTAAGCCATTCAGCGAAACATCACGCAGATTTGGGTACATACCGCCCTGGATTATGCCAAACAGTGCTGCCGGATTGTCGCCATGCGCATCTTTACTGCGTTTGGCCCAGCGCAGGGACATTTCCATCGATTTTTTCGCTTCCTGCTCGGTGGCCGGGTATGGCGTACATTCGTCAAAGATCATTACGATGTCTGATCCCAGATCACGCTGTACTTCCATAGAGCGCTCTGGCGTCAGCATGATACGTTCACCGTTTAATGGTGAGCGGAACTTCACGCCTTCTTCGGTAATTTTGCGCAGTTCACCCAGGCTGAACACCTGAAAACCACCAGAGTCGGTTAAAATTGGCTTGTGCCAGTGCATAAAGTCATGCAAGTCACCGTGTTTTTTAATAATTTCGGTGCCCGGACGCAGCATTAAATGAAAGGTATTGCCCAGGCAAATTTGCGCACCGGTTGCTTCCAGCTCTTCCGGTGTCATACCCTTTACGGTGCCATAGGTGCCAACCGGCATAAAAGCAGGCGTTTCTACCACGCCACGATCAAAGATCAGCCGGCCACGGCGGGCCTTGCCATCTGTGGTATCTAATTCAAATTTCATTGTTATCCTCATACGCCAGAAAAACAGTCCGGCTTTTTGCGCCGCGATTATAGCAGCTAACGCGCCAGAAGCTAAGTGGAACGCAACATGGCTGGGATAAGGTGTTCCTGTGTAGCAGCGGCAGGGATGCCGCGCAGGCTGAGACAGCACAGGGACGTGCTGTCGAAGGCGGCGAAACAGGAATTTCCTTATTCCAGCTTGATGCTCAACTGATGTAACGTTAAGGCTAACTTATAAACATGGCATCGCCATAAGAGTAAAAACGGTATTGCTCGGCAATGGCGGTATGGTAGGCATGCATGACATGTTCGCGGCTACTGAACGCAGATACCAGCATAATCAGTGTCGATTCCGGCAAATGAAAATTCGTCACCAACGCATCAATCACTTTAAATTCATAGCCCGGATAAATGAATATCTGCGTATCACCGTTATAGGCAATCAATTCACCGCCCCCCTGCTGCGCCGCTGATTCTAACGATCTTACCGACGTGGTGCCCACCGCTACAACACGGTTACCACGGGCTTTGCAGGCGGCTACCGCATCAACTACCTGCTGCGGTACTTCAATGTATTCAGCGTGCATCTTATGTTCCAGCACATTGTCTACCCGCACCGGCTGAAAAGTCCCGGCCCCAACGTGTAAGGTGACATAAGCAAATTCAACGCCCTTAGCTTTCAACTTATCCAGCAGCGGCTGATCAAAGTGCAAACCGGCGGTAGGTGCGGCCACGGCACCGGGTTTTTCGTTATAAACCGTTTGATAGCGGGCTTTATCTTCGGCGTTATCCGGCCGGTCGATATAGGGCGGCAACGGCATGTGGCCCAGGCGCTCCAGCATATCAAGAACCGGCTCATCGCCGATAACTTCTAATTCAAACAGTTCATCATGCCGCTGATTCATCTGCACCTCAGCAGAATTTTCCAGCAGCAACACTGTACCCGGTTTTGGCGCTTTACTGGCGCGGACATGAGCTAAGAAACGCTTGTCATCCAGCATCCGCTCAACCAACACCTCGACTTTACCGCCGGAGGCTTTTTGACCAAACAAGCGTGCAGGGATAACTTTCGTATTGTTAAATACCAGCAAATCTCCTTGCTGTAGCTGGTCAGCTAAGTCTCTGAAGATCAGATGCTGCAATTCGCCGCTGTGTTTATTCATTGCCAGCAGGCGGCTGGATGAACGTTCGGCTTTAGGAAAACGGGCGATTAGCTGCTCTGGCAGCTCGAATGAAAAGTCTTTAACTTGCATTTTGATTCCTTGGCTTTACCGACCAGAGGGGCACGGCTGTAAAAAAACAGCCGGCATTTTAACAGAAGCGGCGCATTATTGGCATTTCTGTGCCAGCACGGTAGAAATTAAATCCGCCATCAGGCGGTAGCTGCGGGCTTTGCTTGATGTTGGCCGCCATGCGACGCCGATATCCCGATACGCATTACCGGCACCCGGCGCTTGTGAGATAAGCCCGGTGCCTTCGAGTACACCGCTGTTAATCGCCATTTGCGGCATAAAGGTAACGCCCAGCTTGTTATTTACCATCTGAGTCAGCGTGTGCAGGCTGGTCGCAAAAAACGGGTTTACCTTGCGGCTGTCTTCCAGTTCACAGGCTTTTACCGCATGGTTAGTTAAGCAATGCTCCCGCTCCAGCAAGAAAATACTTTCGTCCGGCCACTGGCTGATATCCTGATTAAAGCCGCGGTTCAGCCAGTCTTTATGCAGCACCAGCTTAAAGCGGTCCTGCGCCAGTACTTCGGTATGAAAAGCGCCGGTTTCATAGGGCAGCGCCAGCAGCACCATGTCCAGCCGGCCTTCTGCCAGTGCATGCAGCGAATTATCCGAGGTATCTTCACGCAATAACAATTGCAGTTCAGGGTAATGCTCACGGCACTGCGCCATCACTTCGCCCAGCACAAAGGGCGCTATCGTTGGTATACAACCCAGCCGGAACGGCCCGGCCATGGGTTTGCCCTGGCACTTGGCAAAATCGGTCAGTTCTTCGCATTGTTCAATAATGTATCTGGCCTGGCGCACAACGTCTTCACCCAGCGGGGTAAAAATAAAGCTTTTATGATCGCGTTCCAGCAACTGCGCAACCATCGTTTCTTCCAGATTGGCAATCGCCGCGCTAAGTGTCGACTGACCAATGTAGCAAGCCTCAGCCGCCCGGCCAAAGTGCTGGTGCTCATGCAGCGCCAGTAAATACTGCAACTGTTTAATGCTCGGCAAACGCTTCATTATTAAATCCGATTAAAAGCTAAGTTTAACGTTAATATAAGTGTTTAAACATTACGCCTGATACGGCAAAGGTGCAACACGCCAATGCAGAACCTGTTAGCCCAGAAAGTAAAAAGCCCTCAATTAAGAGGGCTTTTTCAGTGCAGTAACGTTTTGTTCAGCACGCTTAGTGGCTGAAAATCGCTTTCAGAATGTAGAAGAACACTATCGCCAAGCCAGCACCTACCGGCAGCGTAATGACCCAGGAGATAAAGATATTACGCACCACACCTAAATTAAGTGCGGCAATACCGCGGGCCAGCCCCACCCCTAACACCGCGCCAACCAGCGTCTGGGTAGTAGAAATAGGTAGCCCGGTGCCTGATGCAATAACGACTGTTGAGGCCGCCGATAACTCTGCGGCAAAACCTCGGCTTGGGGTTAAGTGCGTAATGGCGGTACCAACGGTCTTGATTACCCGTGCACCCAGCGTCGCCAGACCAATAACAATACCCACCGCACCCAATGGTAATATCCACCACGCCAGTTGGGCTTTACTGGCAATTTCGCCACCCGAGCTAACTACGCTAACCACGGCTGCCAAGGGGCCAATGGCGTTAGCAACGTCATTAGAACCATGGGCGAACGCCATACAACAGGCTGTTGTTATCATCAGCACACCGAAAATGCGCTCGACATTGTGAAACTGCATTTTTTTGTCTGCTGCCAGGTCAAACTGCAATCTGGAGATCACGATTTTACCAATCAGGCCAACCAGCACTGCAATAGCCAGTGCGATGTAGTAACCATTCGCGGTGCTGATGTTTAAACCAACGTGCTTTAAGCCTTTTTGCACGGTAACCAGTGACATCATAAAGGCGGCGAATGCCATGTAAAAAGGCACGTATTTTTTTGCATTGGCCAGCGGGTTATCTGTATCGAATATCAGCCGCTGCGCGCTCATAAAAAACATGTAGGCCAGCACACCGGCCAGCATGGGAGTAACCACCCAGCTACCAACAATGCCCCCCACTTTATCCCAGTGTACGGCGTCCATACCAACACCTACAGCGGCAAAGCCGATAATGGCGCCAACAATAGAATGTGTGGTAGAAACCGGCCAACCGAAATACGATGCTACGATTAACCAGCTTGCTGCGGCTAACAGCGCGGCAATCATGCCGTAGGCCATCAGTTCAGGCGCATCGACAAAAAACGACGCATCCGTAATACCACCGCGAATGGTCGATGTTACTGAACCACCTGCCAGATAAGCACCGGCGAACTCAAAGATAGCGGCAATAAAAATCGCCTGCTTAATCGTCAGCGCTTTTGAACCGACCGACGTGCCCATTGCATTAGCAACATCATTTGCACCAACACCATAGGCCATAAAGAAACCGAAAACGGCCGCGATAATCACCAGGATTAAACCGTATGACTGTAAAATATCCATCAGGAAAACCTTTTCAATTAACGGGCTAACATAATTTCGAGACGTGAGCCAACCTTCAGCGCCACATCAGCCAGATCACCTACCCACTCCAGCGTGCGATATAAGAACATCACATCAATCGGGTTAAGCTCCTGCTCTGCCAGGCGTAACGCTTTACGCAGTTTAATCTGCATATCGTCAGTATCGCCTTCGATCGTATCCAGCTGCTCTACCATCTTAATGACCAGATCGACTTCACGGCCACGGAAGCCGGTTTCCAGCAGTTCGTCCAGTTCATTAATCACTTCACTGGCCAGCTTGGTCGCATCAATACAACGCTGGACATAGGCTTTAAAGCCTTGTTGCAAGCTGACAGGAATTAATAACTCACGGCCGAGCACCCGCCCGGTAATGTCTTTGGTTTTATTGGCAATTTTGTCCTGCTGCGATACCAATTCCAGAATATCGGTGCGGTCAACTGGCAAAAACAGCCCCCGCGGCAGGTTAATGCGAATTTCACGCTTTAATTTGTCGGCTTCCTTTTCCAACGCTACTATGTTTTTTCGTACGTCTGCCGCAAGCTGCCAATCCTGCTGATAAACCGCATCAAAGAACGGCAGCAGTAATTCACTTGCCTGATGCACCTTGCGAATATGTTCTTCTATTGGCTTGATCGGTGATTTGGCAAACACGGATAAAAAAGTACTAGCTGGCATAGCCTGGCCTCGTATGTTGGTTTGACTTGAGTCGGCGCGCATTGTAACGGCATTCAAAGCGCAATAAAAACGAAAAATGAATGCAGCATGAAAACGCCCCGTGTCAAAGTCTAATCAGGGCGTCGAATTTGTACAGTAAAATTGTATAAAAATCAGCTACGTGCTTCCTGTTCCAGCTTTTCCGCACTGCTATGACGCACTACCTTGCCTTTAACAAAAAAGATGATGTATTCCGCCAGATTTTTGCAACGATCGCCAATACGCTCCAGTGAACGGGCTGACCAGAGCACATTCATAATTTTGGGAATGGAGCGCGGGTCTTCAATCATGTACGTCATTAGTTGCCGGGTAATGGCTTCATATTCCCGGTCCACTTTCTTATCTTCTTTGTGCACCAGCAATGCCGTTTCAACATCCATGCGGGCAAAGGCATCCAGCACGTCGTGCAGCATCTGACCGACGTGGCGGCCCAGATTGTCCAGGTTTACCAGTAAGTCTTGCTGCTCGCTGTTAAATGACTCCAGTGCCACCCTGGCAATACGCCGGGTTTCATCACCAATACGCTCTAAATCGGCGATGGTTTTCATAATCGCCATAATCAGCCGCAGGTCGCTGGCTGCCGGCTGCCGTTTAACGATAATGCTGGTGCACTCTTTATCTATTTGTAGTTCCCAGTCATTTACCTTCAGGTCGGTGTCGATAACTTGTTGTGCCAGTTCCGCATCGGCACTGGCAATCGCCATCAGGGCATTATTTAACTGTTGCTCTATTAGCCCCCCCATCGCCATCACGTGGTTACGGACTTCATCAATTTCTTCATTAAAGGAGCTGGAAATATGTTTACCTAAGTTGAGCTTGTCCACTGCGCTCTCCATTTTTTGCGGTTACCACAGCCTGTAACGGTATTGCGGCCCGCCCAGACGAATGTGCTTAGTATAGGCAGAAAGCCACCGGCTGTGCCAGCGCACACACGGCAGCGCAGCAGTAAAATTATGTCGCGGCTACCCGCCAGGCTAGCAGCACGCACCAGAAGCCGCCCATTGCTAAGCTGCTAAATTTACAAATAATGTTGGCAATACATTTAAAAAAGCCAATGCTGCAGCTACACTCAGCAAAGTGTTAATACCTGATGGCGTCAACACCAATCACCGCGTAATCCGCATTTTTTACGGTATGACAGGAAGACAATGAATGAAGCAGTTAGTACTTACGTTAATTGGTAAAGATAAAGCTGGTTTAGTCGAAAAACTGGCAACCGTCGTCAGCACCCATAACGGGAACTGGATGGCAAGTAATCTGAGTCATCTGGCCGGATATTTCGCAGGTATCCTGCAGGTAGAGGTCGCCGAGCAGGATTTGCCGGCACTTACCGCCGCGTTGGAGCAAATGACCGAGCTGGATATTAAAATTCAGCATGGCATGCCTAGCAATATGGACGAGCAGCAACATTTAAAGTTTGTCATAACCGGTAATGACAGACCAGGCATCGTCCGTGAATTATCCTCGGTTATTAAACACAAAGGCACTAATATTGTGCATTTTGAAAGCAGTAAACAAAGTGCGCCAAATTGGGGCGTGCCGCTGTTTAATGCCATTGCGACGGTTGAACTGCCTGCCGGAATTAGCCGCGATGAAGTGGTTAGGGCGCTCGAAGCCATTGCCACCGATATCGTTGTTGATATCGAAACTGACGTCTGAGCGTTTTTCACAGCCGCTTTGCGGCTGTATTCATCTTGCTGTCATCAAACTGCAATAAAGTAACCCCCCAGTTGTAGTCAGGGAGCTGGATAATGGAACACACCGACGCCACCAGTGGCAATGAATTTCCCCTTTACCCGCGTGAACTTAGCTGGTTAGCCTTTAACGGTCGTGTATTGCAGGAAGCGGCCGACGAGCGTAACCCGCCAATTGAGCGCCTGCGTTTTCTCGGCATTTATTCGAACAACATGGATGAATTTTTCCGCGTGCGGGTTGCTGATGTAAAACGCAGAATACTGTTAAAAAAATACCAACCCAGTGAGCAGGAAGATGCTGAAGCGCTGTTGCACGAGATCCAGCAACAGGTGTTGCAGCTAGGCAGCCGGTTTAATGCCATTTATCTGGATATTCAGCTAGAGCTGCGCAAACACAATATTGAGCTGATTGACCACTTCAAGCTAACCGAGCTGCAATCAGGCTGGGTGCGCAGCTATTTTCGTGATGAAGTACAAAAACATATCTCCCCGATGATTTTGTCTGGTGACGAAGTAAGCCTGCCCAAAGCATTGGAAGACAATACAACCTACCTGATGGTGGAAATGACCGGCGCCGCAAAGCCAGAGTACGCCATCGTGCAGGTGCCAACCAACGAGTTGTCACGGTTTATTGAGTTGCCACTGCATTTAAATACCCGGAAGAAAAACGGCCACTACCGCCGGCAAGTGCTGTTACTCGATGACGTTATCGTACACAGCGTAGCCGATTTATTCGCCGGCTTTTTCGAATTCGATGCCATTCAAGCTTATTCGCTAAAGCTAACCCGTGACGCCGAATACAACATCAGCGATACATTAGACCAAAGCCTGATTGATAAAATGTCCAAAGGTATTCGTCAGCGCCTGAAGTCGGAGCCGGTGCGGCTGGTATACGATGCCGCCATGCCGGAACAAATGCTTAAAGTGCTCAGCAAACAGCTGGGTACCAGTTCAGTTGACTCGCTAATTCCAGGCAGCCGTTACCGTAACTTTAAAGACTTTATTGGCTTTCCGAATATGGGGCATCAAAGTCTGGAATTTCCTCATATGCCGCCACTGAAAAGCCCGGAGTTCGAGCAGTATCCTACCAGCTTCGATGCCATACGTGCCGGCGATATTTTGCTGTATTACCCGTATCATAATTTTGGCTACTTTACCGAATGGGTGCGTCAGGCGTCGTTTGACCCGAAAGTGACACATATAAAAATGACCATGTACCGGGTAGCTAAACATTCCCGCGTTATTCATTCACTGTTAGATGCGGTGCGTAATGGTAAAAAAGTGACGGTGGTGGTGGAGCTCAAAGCGCGCTTTGATGAAGAGAACAACATAAACTGGGCGCGGAAAATGACCGAGGCCGGTATTCAGGTGGTGTTTGGTTTAACCACGTTGAAAATACACTCTAAATTATGCCTTATCAGCCGGATGGAAAAAGGCAAGCTAATGCATTATGGCCATATAGGCACCGGCAACTTTAACGAAAAAACTGCGCGTATTTATACCGACATGAGTTTGTTTACCTGCCATCAGGAAATAACCGCAGAAATTGGCCAGGTATTCGAGTTTATTGAATACAGCTATCGCCCTTACCAGTTCAATCATTTGATTGTATCGCCGACGTGGAGCCGGCCACGGCTGATGCAGCTGATCCAGCGTGAGATTGATTTTGCTATCAGCGGGCGCAAAGCTGAAATTTTCTTAAAAGTGAATAACCTGGTCGATCAACCTATTGTTGACCTGCTGTACCGCGCCAGTCAGGCCGGGGTAAAAATTCGCATTATTGTACGCGGCATGTGCTCACTGATGCCCGGGCTAAGCGGTAAAAGCCAGAATATAAAAATTATCTCCGTGCTGGATCGCTTTTTAGAACATGCCCGGGTTTATGTGTTTCATAACGGCGGTGAAACCGATGTCTACCTGTCGTCCGCTGACTGGATGACGCGTAATATCGACCAGCGGGTCGAGGTGGGCGTGCCGATTTACGATGTCCGGCTGAAACAGCAAGTATTAGATACGCTGGATATTCAGTGGCGGGATAATGTAAAGGCACGTATTATCGATGCTAAACAAAGCAATGCTTATGTCAAACGTGGCAACAAGCGCAGCATCCGCTCTCAGCAGCAGATCTACGACTATTTTGCCCGTCAGCACGGGCAGCCAAATGACAGCGGACTTTAATGAACGATACAGAACTGAGTGCTGACCGCCCGGACCACCAGGCTTATATCGCTGCCGTGGATCTGGGCTCAAATTCTTTTCATATGGTTATCGCCCGGATTGTAGATGGCGATATTCAACTGCTGCACCGGGAAAAACAAAAAGTACAGCTGGCAGAAGGCTTGAACGAACAGCTGGTACTGAGTGAAGAAGCCATCGAACGGGGTTTGAGTGTACTGGCGCAATTTGCTGATACCTTAAAACCGTTTGCGCCGCAGTCGGTGCGGGTTATTGCCACTTACACGCTGCGCCGTGCGCGCAACACGGCCACCTTTTTACGCCGGGCCAAATCGCTGTTTCCATTTCCGATTGAAGTAATTTCCGGCCAGGAAGAAGCGCGTTTTATTTACCGCGGCGTAGCACATTTTGAGCATTTCTCTGGCCGGCGGCTGGTTATCGACATTGGCGGCGGCAGCACTGAGTTTGCCATTGGTGAAGGCGAGCAACCGCTGCGTCTTAGCAGCCGCAATATGGGCTGCGTCAGCTATGCGCTGCAGCATTTTCCGCAGGGCCGCATTAATCATAAACGCTTCAACCGGGCCATTTTACAAGCCGAACAAGAGCTGGAACCTATTGTCAGCAGTTTTCGCACCGCGGGTTGGCAGCAAGCCGTTGGCACGTCCGGCACCATTAAAACGCTGCGCGATATCGTGGTGGGGCTTGGCTACAGCAGCGGCGCGATAGAACTGAGTCATTTGCAGCAGCTGCAACAACACGTATTAAGCCATGAGAACAGCCA
>JBFKFH010000007.1:0-29112 GCA_041618685.1 Rheinheimera sp. | reverse complement strand
ATCTGGCTGGCGATATAAAACACGCCAAATAACCCCAGCGTACTGTACACAAAAACACGACCGGCACTAATGGCCGCACTCTTGGGTTTAGCCTGCAGCGCTCCATTAAGAAAACTGGCCGGTTCGCTTAAATTATTTGCCACGTTAACCAGGCCTTTACGCGCCGGTTTGGGCACAACGGTCATATATCCCACGGTCACCGGACGCAGCACGTACGCGTCCAGAATATCATAGTTGAAATCCCACAATGGCCGGTTAATCGTTTCGAGTGGATCGCGGGTATCAACATAACGTTGTGGCGCGGTATTGCCGTCTTTTTGTGCCGTCGGTACGGGTTTGCTGGCACAGGCCGTAACTGAAATGACTGCCGCGAGCAGGCACAATCTGAAAAATGAACTCACCATGTCAGGGTTCCAGTGTTAAAGAAATAGAAAGCGTTGGGGTTGAAAAATTCAGCACCTCAGACACCGTTTGAATATCACCCGGGCGCTGTTCGACCGTACCGGACAGTGACATACGGGCGACCACCTCAACCTGATCAGCGTTAGCCAGACTCCAGGCAGTTTGCATTGCCATCTGTTCGGTCAGCACCAACTGCATCTCACCCTGTGGTAACGGGATACGCTGCACGGCTAAAGGCAGTGGCGCCCCGTTTATCGCCCGCGCAAACAGAAATAAACTGGCCTCTGGATTGGCCTGTTTTAGTTCAGGGGCAACATATAAATTTACTTTAATCTGCCGACCATTTGGCTGTACTGCAGCGCCCAGTTCAGTCAGTCGTTGCTGTACCGCTGCATAACGTGGGTCGTCAGCCGGTAATTGCTTCAATAGCAGTTGCCAGGCGGCGGTGGCCTGCTTTACATCACCTTTTTCATAGGCAATCAGCGCCATCAGCGATAGTGCATCATTGTTATTTGGCTCCCGGCTTAGTACACGGGCAACGGCGCGACCAGCCAGTGCCAGGCTATTGTCGCCGCCCTGCACTATCAGGGCCTGTGCATAACTTAACAATAAAGGCGCTCGATCAGGCGTTAACTTCAGTGCGCGTTCAAACGCATCAACAGCTTGTTCTATCGCGCCTTGTGACAACCGGATCCGGCCGAGCAACATCCAGGCTACCGCATCATCGCCTTCATTGGCTAATTTGGTCCGCAGCGCCAGCGCAAACCATTCTATTTCTTGCTCGGTCAACGGTTCACCCTGATTCAGCAATGCCCGTTCGCCATAGTGTTTTAAATTCTGCTGTGCCTGCTGCCAGTCGGCTAATTGCCGGTAATTTCCGTTCAGGCTGTACACCGCCGCGACCAACAGCGTCACCACCAGCAGCAAGGTTGCGGGCAGTTTCCAACCAAGCCGCTCACGCTGCTGTGCCGCAGGTTGTTGTTGCTGTATAAACTGGCTTTTTAATTCTTCTGCGGCACTGACAAAATCCTGCTCAGCCAGCTCTCCACTGTCACGTGCCAACGCTAACAGTTGCAGCCGTTCTTCAAACAGCTGCGCTGCAGTTAACTGTGGCTGGCTTAGCGTACGCCGCGGCCAGAATACACAAAGCGCCGTTATCAGCAGCATTAAGCCTGCGGCAAGAGTTAACGGCATCATCATGGTTTTTTACTCCGGTAACGGTCTATCAGCTGGTCCAGTTCAGCAGCAAGAGCTGGCTGTGCGGGGTCTTCTGTCGACTCTGCATGCCGAGAACGTCGGTACAAGCCTGCTGCCGCCAGCGCTAGCAACATTAATAGTGGCAGCAACCACAGCCACAGGGTATAGCGGGTCAGTGGCGGTTGGTAATGAACAAAGTCGCCATAGCGGTTAATCATATACTGCAGTATCTGCTGCCGATCTTTTCCTTCGCGCACTAACTGATAAGTTTTATCACGCATATCTACCGCTACAATGGCATTTGAATCAGCAATGTTCTGATTCTGACACTGCGGGCAACGCAGTTCAGACGTCAGTTGCTGATACAATTCACGTTCTGCATCATTGGCAAATGGCACAACTTCCTGGCTGTAGCCGTAGAAACTGCAACACAGCAGCAATATCGTAATAATGCGGCTCATGGCGCGCTCCACTGTTGGTACAGCGGCGCCAGCTTAGTGCGCCAGACCACTGAATTAAGATCGCCGATATGATGTGCTCTTACCACGCCATTAGCGTCAATAATAAAGGTTTCCGGTGCACCACTGACGCCTAAATCCAGTGACAAACTGCGGTCAATATCCAATATATTAAACTGATAAGGATCACCTTGTTGCGCCAGCTTTTGCTGCACTTCCTGCTGCAACTGCGGCAGATTGAACGGCGCATCAAACGCCGCATCACGCGGTAATTCGTAATACAGACCGACAATTTTTACGCCCTGAGCACGTAATTCGGCCAGGTAGCTCAATTCAGCATTACAGGTAGGACACCAGGTGCCCCAAACGTTCAGCAAAAATGTTTCGCCTCGCAGCTGCGCTGGCGTCCAGATTTTGTCTGGCTGCATCAGATCTGCCAGTGCAAACTCTGGCAAGGGTTTATCCAGGATGGCCGATTGCCGCTCACGCGGGTCAGAGAAAAGCCCGCTGAGTAAAAACAATGCCAGTGCTAAAAATAGCGCCAGCGGCGCATAAAAAAGTGCTTTACGCATTGTTGCCTCCGTTGACAGCCGCTGTGGGTTTACGCCGGTAGCGCTTGTCGGCCAGCGCCAGCAATGCACCCAATGCCATTAACAAACCACCCAGCCAAATCCAGCGTACAAACGGTTTCACCTGAATACGCAGCGCCCAGGCATCGCCTGGCAATTCTTCACCCAATGACACGTAGAGATCGCGGCTTAAACGGGCATGCACCGCCGACTCTGTCATAATGGTACGTTGGATCCGGTAAAAACGTTTTTCAGCATGCAAGTGGGTCACATATTTTCCGTCCTTACTTACATCCAGCTCCGCTGCCTGGCCGCCATAGTTTGGCCCATTAAGCTCATACACGTCAGTCAGGGTAAACTCATAGCCAGCAACGGTGGCGGTGTCACCTTCCTGCATCCGCACATCACGTTCGGTGGTGTAGGTTTTGGTCATCGCCACACCTATTACCAGTACGGCAAAACCAATATGGGCCAGTGTCATACCATAGTGGCTGGCATTAAGCCGGGTGATGCCTTTGCTGACTGAGCCAAACTGCCGCAACCGCAACATAACTTCCGCCAGCGCAGACACACCGACCCAGGCTCCAAGCAGCAATCCTAGCAAGGCTAAATTCGCCTGCACACTTTGCATGCTGGCCAGCACCCCCAACGCCAGCACCAGCGCCGCCACCGCTACCAGCCCTAATGGCCGGATTAACGGCATCAGTTGCTGCTGTTTCCAGCGTACCCAGGGGCCAAAGCCCAGTAGCAACGCAAACGGTATGGTCAGATAGTAAAACATCTGGTTGAAGAACGGTTCGCCAATAGAAATAGACCCCAGCCCAAGCTCTTTATGGAATAAAGGGAACAAGGTACCCAGAAATACAATTAAGCAGGCAGTCAGCAAAAATATATTATTGCCCCACATCAACATTTCACGGGAAAACAGCTGATAACGTGCCTGACTGCGCACCGAGTTCATCCGGCTGCCATAGAGCAATAACGAACCCCCGACAACCACCAGCAAAAAGGCCAGCAAGTACAGGCCCCGGCCTGGATCGGTGGCAAAAGAGTGCACCGAAACCAGCACGCCGGAACGGACTAAAAACGCCCCCACTAAACTCAGTGCAAACGCGGCCAGTGCCAGCAATACGGTCCAGCTTTTAAAGGTGCCTCGTTTTTCCGTTACCGCCAGGCTATGTATCAGTGCCGTGCCAGCCAGCCACGGCATAAAGGACGCATTTTCTACCGGGTCCCAAAACCACCAGCCGCCCCAGCCTAATTCGTTGTAAGCCCACCAGCTGCCGAGCATAATGCCCAGTGTTAAAAATAACCATGCAGCTAATGCCCAAGGCCGCACCCAGCGTGCCCAGATACTGTCAAACCGGCCACTGATCAGTGCGGCAATTGCAAACGCAAACGCTACGGCAAAACCGACATAACCCATATACAACGTGGGCGGATGCATGATCATGCCGAAGTCTTGCAGCAATGGGTTTAAGTCACGCCCCTCGACCGGATAAAACGGCAGACTGCGAGCAAAAGGATTCGACATAAATAGCGAAAAGGCGATAAAACCTGCACTAATCAAGCCCAATATGCCTAAAATGCGTCCCTGCAACAGCAACGGCAACGCTTTGGAGAACTGCGCTACCAGTGCGGTCCAGCCAGATAACATCAGAACCCACAATAACATCGAGCCCTCGTGTGAGCCAAAACTGGCCGTAACCTGGTAATACCATGGCAAGGTTGAGCTGGAGTTCTGTGCAACGTTTATCACGCTAAAGTCGTTGCTGCGAAAAGCGTAAATCAGTGCCAGCATTGCCAGCAAGCTGAACACAAACTGGCCAAAAGCTAATGGTTTAGCCAGTAATAACATCCGCTGGTTCGCGACAAAGCTGCCATAAAGCGGCACTGCAGCTAATAACACAGACAGCGCAAAAGCAAACGTCAGCGCCAGCTGGCCGGCTTCAACTATCATCTAATACCGTCCTTCTGACTTGGCTGGCGTGGCTGAACTTTGTTGTGCCGGCGGCACATGCTTAATGCCTTTGAGTGCTTCTGCCACTTCAGGCGGCATATATTCTTCATCATGTTTCGCCAGAACCTCGCTGGCGGCAACCGTCGTTGCGTCTACCAGTACGCCTTGTGCAACTATACCCTGCCCCTCGCGGAATAAGTCTGGCAAGATGCCTTCGTAGGTAACTGTGACGATAGGACCGGTATCTATTAAATCAAAACTTACCTTCAGTGAATCAGGGTCACGTTTAACAGAACCCTTTACCACCATACCGCCAATACGCAACCGCTGGCCCGGCTGTGGTTTGATTTTGTCTTTGCCCAAGCCGTCTACCAATTGCGATGGCGTATAAAACAAATCTATATTCTGCTGTAGTGCATATAACA
This sequence comes from Rheinheimera sp., assembly GCA_041618685.1. Lineage (GTDB taxonomy): Bacteria > Pseudomonadota > Gammaproteobacteria > Enterobacterales > Alteromonadaceae > Alishewanella. Next base: position 24,101 of record JBFKFH010000007.1, on the reverse strand, counting down.
TCGTCGCTACGGCTGCAGTTAGCAGGCCTATGACCAGTAACACAGCCACCAAGCGTTTTTGGCGTCGGCTTTGCATTATTTCGTTTGCTCCTGATACTGTTTAACCCGCTGTTCACGCGCCAGTCTGGCACGAAGCTGATGTTTAAACTGTGCATGCTGATAATGGCTGTAACCAATTAATGCCGCCAATAGCAAATAGGTGATGCCGAATGACAGCCAGACAAACAGGCCGTAGCCGCCCATTGCCCAAAATTCGCTGAAAGATTGAAAATACATTTAATGTCCCTCTGCCAGAGCCTTTACCCATGGCCGATGTTGCTCATTAACTAAGATTGCTGTGCGTAAACGCAGACAAACTAACGCCAGCATTAATACGTTAAATGCCAGTATGCTGATCAGTAAAGGCCATAGCATGCTGGGATCGATTGAAGGTTTGGCAAACTTAGTGATCGACGCGCCCTGATGCAGGGTATTCCACCATTCCACCGAAAAATGAATCACCGGTAAGTTGATGACACCAACTACCGCCAGTAACGACGCGGCTTTAGCGCCGGTTTGCCGGTCTGAAAATGCGCCGCTTAATGCAATGACGCCCAGATACAGAAAAAGTAAAATCAATTCGGATGTCAGCCGCGCATCCCACACCCACCAGGTACCCCACATTGGTTTACCCCAGGCCATACCGGTGATCAGCGCAATGGCGGTATATATGGCACCAATGGGTGCGATTGCCAAAACAGACCACTGCGCCACCTTTACCTGCCACACCAGTGCGATAAACGCAGCTATCGCCATCGCCGAATAAGCCCCCATCGACATAATGGCAGACGGCACATGAATATGAATAATGCGGTAGCTGTCCCCCTGCTGGTAATCCGGTGGCGTAAAGGCCAGTCCCCAGATATTACCAAGCGCCAGCAGCGCCAGCCCGGCCAACAGCAACCAGGGATACAAACGACCACACAGATGGTACACGGTTTCAGGCTTAGCGTATGGATGTAACCACTTAAACATATCAGCTCACATTCAGTTTTAATGCACTGATCACCGCCAGCGGGATCAGTGCCATGGCAAACAACAACATTGCCAACATAATGGCCAGCTGGCCATGATAAGGCATGCCCATGCTGGCAGCTTCCATTGCTGCACTGGCAAAAATTAATAGCGGAATATACAGCGGCAGAATAAGCAGTGCCAGCAAAATGCCGCCCTTATCGGCAGACACAGTCAGGGCGGCGCCCATCACGCTGAGCAGGCTTAATAACGGCGTACCGAGTAACAATGTCAGCGCCATTGCAATAAAAGCTGACATATCAATATTTAACAGCAATGCCACCAGTGGTGAAAGCAGCAACAATGGCACACCTGTGCTTAGCCAGTTTGTCAGCAGTTTTGCCAGCACGAAACTCAGTAGCGGCTGTCTGGCAGCCACCAGCTGCTCAATCACACCGTTGCGAAAATCGTCTTTAAATAGCCGTTCCGCTGCCAGTAATACGCTCAGTAACGCGGCTATCCAAACGATACCCGGCGCCATAATACGCAATAAGTTAGGCTCCGGCCCCACACCTAGCGGGAACAGGCTCAGCACAATAATAAAGAACAACACCGGGTTCAACCAATCGGCTTTTTGCCGCGCCAGCAAACGTAATTCCCGCTGGATAAAACACCATAACACTACCATCGGTATGCCAGCTCCAGCGTTGTTTGCCGTGGGTAAGCCATGCCGAGCGCCTGATGCGTGGTTAACACTATCGCGCCGCCCACATCCAAATGCGCAGCAAAATGCTGTTGCAGCATACTGATAGCAGTTTGGTCCAACGCTGTAAAAGGTTCGTCTAAGATCCACAGCTGACGCTGGGTAAACCACAAGCGCGCCAGTGACACCCTACGTTGCTGCCCCGCAGACAGCATGCGGCACGGAATATCCTCTAACCCAGCCAGCCCCAGCTGCGCCAAAAGGGTAAAATCATCAGCCTTGGCCACGCCGGAAGCTGCGCGCCAGAAGCTAAGGTTTTCCAGCGCAGTTAATTGCTCATGAATTCCACTGTGGTGGCCGATATAACAAAGATGAGACGCGTATTCAGCCTCAACCGACTGCAATGGCTGCTGCTGGTAATACAGGCAGCCTTCTTCCGGTTGCGCTAAACCGGCCAGAATGCGCAGCAGCGAGCTTTTACCGGCGCCATTTTTCCCGGCCACTTGTAATAGTTCACCGCTGTGCACGTCAATATTCAATTGCTCAAACAAGACGCGATCCTGGCGAATACAGCTTAACGCAGTGCCGCGTAACAAAAGCTGGCCAGCAACAATAGGGAATGGCGTTGATTTAATCACTAAGCTCTGACTATCGACGATGCGAAAAATTGGGCGCATATTACCATATTGACGGCATAATACGAATGCGCCAAGCTGCCACAGTGACGGAAAACAGGTAAAAACATGAACCAGATCAATCTGGACAAACTGATACAGCTTGCCCCGGCAAGCGAGACGCAAACGGCAGCCGTAAAGCTAAGGCTGGCCCAGGTGTATCAGGGCCAGTTGCAACAACTGGCCGGCGGGTTAATGCGGTTGCAACTGCCAACGCCGCAAGGTCAGTTAAAGGTAGACTTACCGGTGGCAACGTTTCCGGCACTGCAGCAATTGGCGCTGTCAGTACAGTCTCATACCGTAAAATCCGGGGCCCGAAGTGATCAGTCGTTACAACAACCGCCCCAACCGCCGCAAAAATTACCAATCCAACTGCAGTTTCAACACGCATCTGATGGCCGTATTGCGTTGAGTGTACAAAGCACAGCCGCGCCACTTTCGGTAACCTTAGCTGCATCTGAGCTGCGTCAGCTGCTGCTATCTGTCTACGCCAGCCAAACTAAGGCCACGCCGGTTCAATCTGACAGCGGAAACCGCAACGAATTGCTGGTTACGGCCCAGCTGCAGAACCATAAAAACGCCAACGCTATCCAACTGCCTGGGCTGACAGCCCTGCCAGTAGCGGGACTGGCGAAAAATCATTTAACGGCACTACTCAACGCCAGTCATAGTAAGCAACTAACAATAGCGTTACAACTTAGCGGTACAAACAACACTATCGCGGCCAACTTACTCTTACCGGCCAACCTCGGACAGCAAAGCACTGGCATTCTGGACAAAACGCAGCAAAACGCCTTATTACAGCAACTGGTGAAATGGTTTAACCAGCTTCAGTTAAGCTCTGGCGATACACATCGGCCAGGTCTGAATGAAGTAAAGCAACTGTTTAGCAACCAGCCGTTGAGCGCCACACCTTATTTGCTGCAGTTGCAAGCTTCCGGCCAGCAATTTCAGCTGCAACTGATCCCAGTTAAACAAACGATGCAGCTCAGCGTAAACGCTGAAGATTTTAACCGACCGTTGCAGTTTGTCAGCGGCCCGCAACCGCAGGCAACCACATCAGTCAGCAGCAGTGGCAACACCCCACTAACACTACAGATGTTGCAGCAAGGCTGGCGGCATCTGCTCCCCTTGTTGCCACATCAACCCGATCCACTGGCGTCGTTACCCGAGCTGCCTGAGCCAGTGCAGCAAATATTACAGCTGGTGCGCCAGAGTCTGCCCGATGGAACAAAAGTCTACAGTGCCAATCAGCTGCTACAGCAATTGCAAAGCTTGCTCCAGTTCCAGCCTCTGCAGAGCAATGCCAATGTACAAACGGGTGCCGGTGCGCTGGCAGTGGCAATTCAACTGCTACTGGGCCACCTGCTACAAAAACCGCTGCCGGCGGCAAACCAACCCGCCAATCAAAAACTGGCAAAACTGGTCAGTTCTCTGGAGCCGGCGCAAGCCAGCAGTCTGCTGCGCCAGCTGGCGGGCCATAGCAGCACATTACAGCAAAGCCAGTTGGCAACGCTGGAAAGCAATACCACCACCGCACAGCAGTTGCTGCTGCAACTGCCGTTACATCAGGCAGAACAGGCTGTTGTTAGTCAGTTGCAACTGGAGCAACGTGAGGCTGATGGCAAACAAACCACCACAAAACAAACCCAGTGGCAGTTGACAATGAAGTTCGACCTGCAACAGCTTGGGCCTTTGCTTGTGGTCGCAAAATTACAGCAACATCAACTGCAGTTACAGTTTTATACCGAACAGCTGCAGGCTAAGCTATTAGCTGACAAGTTCTTACCTATGCTAAAAGAACGCTGTAGTATGCAAGGTTTGGAGATAAGCCAGGCTGACTGCATGCTGGGGAAAATACCGGAAAGCTTGCTGCCACGTGCAAATAGCTTGCTGGCAATCAGAGTATAGAGGCGCAAAGGTGGCGAATACCAGCAAAACGAAAACGGCGACGGCATTACAATACGAAGGTAAGCAAGCGCCAACGGTAACCGCTAAAGGTCATGGCGAACTGGCGGACGATATTATTGCATTAGCGCGGCAGCATGGCGTGCTCATTCATCAGGATGACGAGCTAAGCCGGTTGTTGAGCCAACTGCAGTTAGGTGAACAAATTCCGCAGCAATTGTATATTGTGATTGCAGAGTTAATTGCATTTTCGTACGTATTGCAGGGCAAATTTCCGCAAAACTGGCACAACATTCATCAACGCATCGATTTTAAAACTTAACTCTGCTTCTTTTGTTGGTGCAGATTAAACAACAACTCAGCCTCAGCCCGTGGTAATTCACATTCCTGCATGATTTCGTCCAGGCCCGCACCAAGCTGAACCATTTTCATCGCCCGGCTGTAAATTTTTGACTCTGGATCAGTCAAGGCTAACGCTTGTTGTTTTTCACTGAGATCCTGTACTGCGGTGCTAACCTGAGTGCTAAGTTGCGTTAAAGCAGAATCAAGCTGCAATACGCGTTGGCCGACACCAATGACGCCTGCTCGCAGCTCCTCAACTTCATGTTTAGCATGTTCCAACTGCTTCGCACTGAACTCGACTTGTTTTTCCAACAGGGCATGCTGCGCAGAAAAATGCCGGTGTTGACGTCGGCACCACAGGTAAATTACGACGGCAAACACCAGAAAACATACTGCCTGAATTGCTACACCAAGCCACATAGTCATTCCTAGATCGATGTGATCTCTTCCCACTCTTCATCACTTAGCAGTTTGTTCAGATCGACCAAAATAAGTAATTCACCTTCGCGGTTCGACACGCCCTGAATAAAGCGGGCACTTTCATCCGTTCCCACATTAGGTGCAGTGTCAATCTCTGATGATTTCAGGTAGACCACTTCGGCTACGCTATCGACCAGAATGCCGATAACCTGTCTTTCCGCTTCAATGATGACAATACGGCTATTATCGGTAACCTCTGCCGGCTCCAAGCCAAAACGTGACCGCGTATCGATAACCGTAACAACGTTGCCGCGCAAGTTGATAATGCCCAACACATAATCCGGTGAACCTGGTACCGGCGCAATCTCGGTATAACGCAGCACTTCCTGCACCTGCATAACATTTATACCGTAGGTTTCTTCCTGCAGTTTAAATGTAACCCATTGCAACACGATGTCTGCCGCATCATTTTTCTTGCCCGACTGCTTGGTTAAATTACTCATGCACAGCTCCTGTATAAATAGCTTATCCGTTTAGGCACTGATATCCAGACCACGGTTTAATAAATCAATCATTGCGTCCACGTCAATCAGTACGCACATATGCTTTTTAATCAGGCCTGCCATCCAGGGCCTTTTGCCTTCCGCTTCGCGCCATTTTACATCGTCCTGTTCCAACACAAAGGTGTTAATCAGTGTTTCGCAGCACAGGCCCCAATTACTATTACCGAGCATAATAACATATTGATAGTTTAGCTTTTGCTGCAAACTTTCGTCGAATTTCTCAGGCATGACCCAACGCGCGGTATCTACAATATTAATTTTCTGTTCTCGATACAACATCACACCGCTAAACCAATCAGGCTTGCCAATCAGGCTACTGACCTTACCCAACTGATGAATGCCGCCCAGCTCTTTTAACGGTACGGCTACTTTTAATCCGGCGACATCAAAAAACAATGCCTGAAACCGGCCCTGACGGTAATCTTTTACTGCGACAGGCGCCGGCTCCACAGCTTTTTCATTAAGAGCCAGGCGTGCGGCAACTGGGACGTCGCGCTGATGTAATTGTTGCGACAACTCAGCTTCGGCAAACTTAGCTTTTAACGTCGCCATAGCGGCAGTTTCAGCTGGTTCTACCGGTTTTATCTCTGGCTTTACTATCGCCTCTGGCGCACTAATCACTGCCTGTGCCAGCAATGTATTGAGCTGCTGTTTTTTCTGTTCAGCTAACTGCTGAACATCTGTTTGTTCTTCTTCTGTCAGCAATGCTGACAAATAATGCTGCATCACCTTCTGACTGGCAATTAAATTACTCATGCCTTACTCCGGTGCTAGTTGCAATAAATACGTCAGCAAGGTGTTATAGGCAAACACGCCACGAGACGCGGACGCAAATTCACTGGGCGGCGTCTGTGCCAGACTGGCATCGCGAAATTTGGTATCAACCGGCACGACTGCTGACCAGACTTTGTCATCATACTTCGCTTTCAGCTCTTTATAAGCTTCCAATGATGCTTTAGTTCTCTTGTCATACATGGTTGGAATAATAGTATAGGCATAGTCTTTCTGCTGCGATGTGCGCATTAATGCCATCGTTGCAATCATCCGCTCCAGCCCTTTTAGTGCTAGGAATTCCGTTTGTACCGGAATTAACAACCGATCAGATGCCGCAATAGCATTTACCATCAGCACCCCCATTACCGGCGGACAGTCAATTAGCACATAGTCATACTCTTTACTGATTTTTTTCAGCGCCTTTTTCAGCATCAATCCCATGCCGCCCTTGTTACCCAGTGCGCGGTCTAGTGTCGCCAGCGCCATGGACGACGGTAAAATATCTAAATTTTCCATGCCGCTTGGGCATAATGACTGCAAGATTTCTTCGCTGCTGATATCTTTTCCACGAATAAAGATATCGTATACGCTGACTTCCAGCTCCTCAGCATCAATACCAAAATAATACGTCAGCGACGCATGCGGATCCGTATCGACCAGCAACACTTTATAACCACGCTTTGCCAGTAGGCCACCCAACGTAACCGTCGTTGTTGTTTTACCTACGCCGCCTTTTTGATTTGCTACTGTCCAAATAACCACGTCAAGGTTCCTGTTGTTCTGGGGCTGCTATATCCGGGTTATCCGTGCGGGTGGTGATGCGAATTCCGCCGCCGGGCAAGGCAATAACTTTGATGCTGCCGTCTTGCTGTGAAACCTGCTCGAGTTTACGCTGTAACGCATCAGCCTCAGCTGCGTTTTGTAAACCACTTGCCGTGCTTTCAGGCTCCGGCGGTGCGTAGCCAAAACGCGAGATCGCAATAACAACTTTGCGGTTTGCCGCCCTATTTTGCGCATTATCATTTGGCCCGAAGGGATAGTACTGGCCATAACCTTCAATTGCCAGGCGTTGCGGTGCGGTGCCCAGCCGCTCTAATGCGCGTAATACGGATGTGGCACGGCTAACCGATAATTCCCAATTTGATGCAAACAGTTCATTGTTGATTGCCAGATCATCGGTATAACCACGTACACGAATATAATTATTAATTGGATTGATAACCTTGGTTATTTCCGCCAGTAGCGTTTGCGCTGACTGCGTGGTCGTTGCGCTGCCGCTTGCAAACAACAAACCACTGCTGAGCTCAATCGTTAGCCAGTTTTCGTCCTGTTGCAACTTTGCCACACCCTGCTCAAGTAAATTTGCCAGTGCCTTTGTCAGTTGTTGTTCAATCGACTTTAACGGACTGCCCAGCTGACGCTGGGTCACATCAGACAGTTGGCGGGCATCAGCCAGCAGGCTGGGGCCTTTAGCTGGCTCCAGCGAGGTGCCATATAACTCGATTTCGCTTTGGGGTGCTGCTTTGGTCAATACTGATAAGCCGGGTAAACCAGAGCCAGATTGTTCCGGCTTTTCAAACATCCGCATCAGGCTGTCTGCCAGTACATTGTAATTTTCTTCTTTTACAATTGACATTGCATACAGCACCACGAACAACGCAAACATCAGGGTCATATAATCTGCATAAGACACCAGCCAGCGGTCCAGCTGTTCCGGCTCCACCTGTTGATGTTTTTGTTTGTGACGATACATATTGACTACCCCGGATGGTAAGCAGCCAGCTTACGCTCTATATTGCGCGGGTTTTCGCCATGGGCAATCGACACCAGGCCCTCAACAATCAGCTCATGATACAGTGTACGTTGATGCACCAGACTTTTCAGTTTGTTGCCTACCGGAATAAACACCAGATTTGCAAAACCCACACCATATATAGTGGCGACAAAAGCAGTCGCGATCCCTAAACCGAGCAATTCAGGATCCGAAATATTCGACATTGCCTGGATCAACCCGAGCACGGCACCGACAATACCAATGGTTGGGCTATAACCACCCATAGCTTCAAAAATACGCGCACCACGCAGCAGACGTTCTCGCTCCAGTGTTAACTCTGCATCTAAAGTATCTTGCAGTGCCTGGGGTTCAACGCCGTCTACCAATAAATTTAAGCCGCGGTGTAAAAACGGATCTTGCTCAGCCAGGGCGTCATTTTCCAGAGCAAGAAAACCATTGCCCCGCGCCGCTGTCCCCCAATGCACTATGCGTTCGGCCGTGTGCTGCAGCGGTAACTTATCCGGATGCATCACCCAGGGCAGCATTTTCAGCCCCTGCATAAATTGATTAAATGGTGTCTGCAGCATAACTGCACCAACGGTGCCACCCACGACAATCAGAAAGGCAGGAAAATGCAATAAGGTCGCCAAACTGCCACCTTCAATCACAAAGCCTCCAGCGACCGCGAATACCGCCAGTAAAAAGCCACTAATTGCCAGTTTATCCATGCGTAATTTCCGTAACAAGACGTGATGCTACTTCATTCAGGCTGACCTCTACGTCCATCAGACCTGCAGCAGCAATAGCTTGTGGCATTCCGTAGACAACGCAGCTGGCCTCATCCTGGGCCCATATTTTTGAGCCAACTTGCTTCAATAATCGGGCACCTTCCCGGCCATCCGCGCCCATGCCGGTTAATACAATGGCTAACACCTTGTCACCGAATACCTTAGCAGCGGTAGCAAAAGTGATATCTACACTGGGCTTAAACGTAATGCGTGGTGAGTCATCTTCCCTCACCCGTAGCCGTGACTCTTTGTCATTGCCCTCAATAAGCATTTGCTTACCGCCAGGCGCAAGATAGGCAACCCCGGGTCGTAATACATCGTTGTCTTTCGCTTCGCACACACTAATTTTGGCCAGCGAGTCTAACCGCTGAGCAAAAGCACCGGTAAACGCCGCAGGCATGTGTTGGATCAACACAATAGGTAGGGGGAAATCTGCCGGTAACGCGGTAATGATACGTTGTAAAGCAACAGGCCCACCGGTGGATGTGCCAATTGCAACCAGTTTATACTGCTTGCCGCTGGCCTGAAACCGGCCAGGGGTTGCACCGCCGACACGCTCATTCAGTTTGGGTCGCTCAAAGCTGCTGCGGGTCAACGCCGGACGTTCACTTAACTTTACCGATGCCGCACTGTCAGCACGCTGCTTGAGCGTGCTACTAAATGTCGCCCGCCCCAACTGACGCTTACGGGCAACCGCTTTTACCCTGTCGCGTAACAATTGGCCGGCTTCTTCTTTGTCACGCGCTATATCTTCAAATTTTTTCGGTAAAAAATCGACCGCACCGGCGTCCAGTGCATCTAACGTTGCCTTAGCGCCTTCATGTGTCAACGAAGAAAACATCAGAATGGGGATACGCTGTTGTTGCATAATTTCACGCACAGCGGAAATACCATCCAGCACCGGCATTTCAACGTCCATGGTTATAACATCAGGTTTTAATGCCAGCGCTTTTTCTACCGCTTCTCTACCGTTGTTAGCGGTGTCGATGATTTCAATATCACCGTCTTTTGCCAAAATTTCGGTCAAACGACGGCGAAAAAAACTTGAATCATCAACCACTAACACCTTAATCGCCATAGGGTTCTCTCTTTAGGCGTTCATTTTATTGAAGCGGTCAAATTTGATTTTCGACTTCTTCGCGTAATGTTTCAGCAAGTTAGGCACATCGAGGATCAAGGCTATGCCGCCATCTGACGTGATAGTAGCACCAGCCATACCCGGCGTGCCCTGTAGTAACGCATCCAACGGTTTAATAACAACTTCTTCCTGGCCAATCAGCGAATCAACCACAAAACCCACTTGCTGTGTACCAATCTGCACAATAACCACATGGCCCTGCTCACGACGACGTTTTTTGTCAGAACCTTTCACCAGCCAATGCTCGAGGAAAAACAGAGGGATTGCCTTATTACGCACCACTACCGTTAGTTGGCCATCAACCACGTTGGTTTTGTTTAAATCCAGATGGAATATTTCACTGACACCAGCCAACGGTAATGCAAACGTCTGCTTGCCGACTACCACCATTAACGTAGGCAAAATGGCTAACGTCAGCGGTACCTTAATTTCCAGTAACGTGCCTTCACCCATTTTTGAATGAATATGTACAGTACCGTTAAGCTGATTGATTTTGGTTTTCACTACATCCATGCCGACACCGCGACCGGAGATATCAGAAATTTGTTCCTTGGTAGAAAAACCGGGCGCGAATATCAAATTGAATGCTTCGGTGTCCGACATACGCGCTGCCGCATCAGAATCAAGTATGCCTCGCTTAATGGCAATGCCTTTTAGCTTTTCCGGATCCATACCAGCACCATCATCATGAATGGTAAGCAAGATATGATCTCCAGCCTGAGCAGCTGCAAGCTTCACGGTACCGGTACGTTTTTTACCGGACTTTTGCCTGACATCAGGCATTTCGATACCGTGATCAACCGAATTCCGCACCAAGTGAACCAAAGGATCGGCTAAAGCCTCAACCAGATTTTTATCCAAATCTGTGTCTTCGCCTTCAAGTACCAGTTCTATGTCTTTTTGCAATGAGCGGGCTAAATCTCGCACGACACGCGGGAAGCGACCAAACACTTTCTTAATGGGTTGCATGCGGGTTTTCATCACTGCACCCTGAATATCGGCAGTGACTACATCCAGATTGGAAATAGCTTTGCTCATTTCCTCACTCTGGACGGTACCAGATAAGCTTACCAGGCGGTTTCGCACCAGAACCAGCTCACCCACCATATTCATAATCTGATCCAGGCGTTTAGTATCAACGCGAACCGTTGTTTCAGCCTGGGCGGCTTGCGAAGCGGCTGCAGCCTTATCAACAACAGGTGCAGGGGCTGCTTTTGCATCAGCAGGCGCCGCTACAGGTGCTGACACTGCCGCTTCGGGAGTTGGTGCTGGAGTCGAAGTTGAAGCTGCCGCTGGCGTCGCTGAGCCTACCGGTGACTGACCTTTACCATGCAATTGGTCTAGCAAGGCTTCAAATTCAGCATCGTCAATTTCATCTGGCGCTTTGGACTTTTTCGCCTCCGCTGCCACCGGAGTGGGTTCTGCGGCTACCGTGTCAGGAATAAAGGAGCCTTTGCCATGCAGCTGATCAAGGATAGCCTCAAACTCGTCATCGGTAATGTCCTCACTGCCGGTTGAACTCTGCACTGCAGCAGCCGCTGCTGGCGTTGGCGTTGACGTAGGCGCGCCTTTTTTACCATGCAGTTCGTCCATCATCCGCTCGAATTCTTCTTCGGTAATGTCGTCTACGTTATCGCTTTGTGCCTGTGCCACTGGAGGCGGAGATGGCGCGGCCTGAGCTGGTGCTGGAGCGGGAGACGCTTTAGCCGCAACCGGCGCAGGATTTGTCGCCGACTCCGGCTCGCTGTAATGATGCAATGCATCAAGTATGGACTGGGATGCTGGTGTTAATGGCTGACGATTCTGCACTTCGACAAACATTGCATTGATACTATCAAGCGATTGCAGAATAACGTCCATCAATTCTGGCGTTACGCGGCGCTTACCGGTGCGTAAAATGTCGAACACATTTTCTGCACCATGACAGGCATCAACCAGTTCTGTTAACGACAGAAAACCCGCGCCACCCTTCACGGTATGGAAGCCGCGGAAGATCGCATTGAGCAAATTCGCGTCGTCCGGATTATTTTCCAGTTCTACCAGCTGTTCCTGCAGTAATTCAAGGATTTCACCAGCTTCCACCAGGAAGTCCTGCAGTATATCCTCATCCATATCAAAGCTCATGCAAAGACACCTCTGTTAAAAACCTAAACTGGATAACAAATCGTCGACGTCATCCTGGCCGCTGACCACATCATCCCGTTCTGCCGCATCAATGATTGGACCTTCGGCCTCATGGGCTTTCGGTTTATTTTTTGCTGGTTTCACTTCCGTTGGCATCGTCAGACTGGATTGACCGAATGCGGTAAGCAGACCAATCAGGCTTTCTTCAACTTCACGCACCAGCTCTATCACACGCCGCAAAATCTGACCGGTTAAATCCTGGTAATCTTGCGCCATCAGAACATCAGTTAATAAAGAATTCAGCGTATTAGAATCGCCACTGGCTTGTTGAAAAAACGCATCAAGAGTATGGCACAAGCTCTTGAACTCACCCAGCTGCAAATTGCGGTGCATTAATTTTTGCCATTGTGGCGCTATCTTACCCAGCTGCTGTGTTAGCTGATCTGCAATAGGCAAACAACATTCAACCGCATCCATCGTGCGATTCGCAGCTTGTTCTGTCATATCGATAACATGATTCAGCCGCTTTTTCGCATCAGGAATATCTTCTTCAAGTAAATTATTGAGTGAAGGGTCAATCTGAAAGTTTTTCAATGAATCATGCAACTGGCGGGTTAGCTTCCCAACTTCAGCAAACAGCTCTGACGAACCCGGTACAGCAAGTTGCTGTACCATCTGATTGGCGGTTTCAACCTGTTCCATCTCGAGTAGCTGAACCAGCTCCCGAGCTTGCTCTAGTGTAATTAAAGGCACCGTAATTGCAGACATGGCAATGCTCCTTTGTCAGTTACGGTTAGCCGATCCGCTCAAATACTTTAGCCAACTTCTCCTGCAATGTGGCTGCAGTAAAAGGTTTAACAATATAACCATTCACACCAGCCTGTGCCGCTGCAATGATCTGTTCTTTTTTTGCTTCAGCCGTCACCATTAATACGGGGATATGTTTTAACTTGGCATCTGCGCGAATAGCGCGCAGCAAATCTATGCCCTGCATGCCAGGCATATTCCAGTCAGTTACCACAAAGTCAAAGTCACCATTTTGCAGCATCGGTAACGCCGTACTACCGTCATCTGCTTCAGATACATTTGTAAAGCCAAGGTCACGCAACAGATTTTTTATTATGCGTCTCATGGTAGAAAAATCATCTACCACAAGAATTTTCATGTTCTTATCCAAAATCCCCTCCGACGAGATATTACTTTTATCTCAGAATAGGTTACAACCAATCCTGCATTCTGGCTTTTAATCTGACCAATGCCTGACTATGGATTTGACTGATCCGGGACTCGCTAACATTCAGCACTGCCCCGATCTCCTTCAAGTTTAGTTCGTCATTATAATACAGCGAAAGCACTAATGCTTCACGCTCGGGTAAACTACTGATTGTTTTTGCTAAATCCTGGTGGAACGCATCATTCGCCTGATTTTCATACAAATGATCACTTTCAGTATCACCAGCAGTTACCAGTACATCTTCTGAAACACCGAGATCTTCAATACCAATAATCCGACCACTACTGATATCACTGAGCATATGATGGTATTCATCTAAAGATATATCAAGTTTTTCAGCAACTTCACTATCTTTTATGTCTCGACCAAACTGCCCTTCGAGCTCGGCAATCGTCTCTGCGATCAGACGCGAGTTGCGATGAACTGAACGTGGAGTCCAATCACCACGCCGCATTTCATCCAGCATTGCACCGCGGATCCGAATACCAGCAAAGGTCTCAAAACTAGCACCTTTGCTACCATCAAAATTTTTCGCTGCCTCGATTAACCCAATCATGCCAGACTGGATCAGGTCGTCAACCAATACGCTGGCTGGTAATCGCGCCATCAGATGGTATGCAATGCGTTTAACCAGTGGCGCATGACGTTCGACCAGCTGCTGCATATGGTCTACACCGCCATAAGCCGCTATTTTACTGTTCACGCTATGCCCCGGTTAGTCTGACGTTGTACCAACTGCTCAAGAAAAAACTCCAGATGCCCTGATGCAGTTGCTGGCAGCGGCCATTTAATGGCTTTTAACGCCAGGCTTTTAACTGCCATGCTAGCTGGTGTTTTCGGGAAAGCTTCAACAAAGGCCTTCTGCTTGCGCGCAGCTTTACGCACATTTTCATCATAAGGAATCGTTGCAACTAGTTCTAAACTTACATCCAGAAAACGATCGGTAACCCGGGTTAACTTAGCAAACAGCTCCTGCCCCTCTCTGAGGCTGCGCACCATGTTAGCGACAATCTTAAACTTCTCCACACCATGATCACGGCTAAGAATTTTCATCAACGCGTAAGCATCTGTGATAGATGATGGCTCGTCACACACCACCACCATCACGTCCTGCGACGCGCGGGAAAAACTTAATACCATGTCGGAAATGCCGGCGGCGGTGTCAACTAAAAGCACGTCTACCGGTGTTTTCAATTCACTAAAAGCGCGGATAAGACCAGCATGTTCGGCAGGTGCCAATTCTGTCATATTTTGTGAACCGGATGTGGCGGGAATAATCTTGATACCAAAGGGGCCATCAATAATCACATCGTCCAGTTCAACCTCGCCCGCTAACACGTGCGATAAATTCTTTTCAACCCTCAGGCCCAGCATCACATCACAGTTAGCCAGACCGAGGTCAGCATCAAGCACCAGCACACGTTTACCCAGCTGTGCCAGTGACATCGCAAGGTTCAAAGTCACGTTGGTTTTACCCACGCCACCTTTACCTCCGGTAACTGATATTACTTTTACCATCTGCTTATTCATTCTTCTCAGGCCATTGGCTTGATCATCAATGTGGTCATGATTATGCATAGGTTCCGTCCGAGCGGCTCATCCCGTCGTTATACCACTGATGAGTCGTACTACTTTGTGCAATTCGCAATGTTTCGGCCTGCAGCACCAGCTTTGATGCTTCAGCAACCGCTATATCTTCCGGTACGCGCTGACCATTCGTCAAGTAACTGACCGGTAATGCATTCGCAATTGCGACATTGATCACTTCACCTAAACTTAAGCATTCATCAAGTTTTGTGAAAATACAACCAGATAAGGGAATACGTTTAAAATGCGTCACGCTTTCCTGCATTACCCTTGCCTGTGCTGTCGCAGACAATACCAGATAACTTTTTATTTTGACACGACTATTGTGCACTAAGCTGGCAAGTTTTTCCGCCAAACGCACATCGCGCTGACTCATGCCGGCGGTGTCTATTAATACCAATTTGCGTTGTTGTAACTGATTAATTAACAGGGCCAGTTCATCACTGTCTTTAGCTTGCTTTACCGGACAGCCAATAATCCGGCCAAAGGTTGCTAACTGTTCAAATGCGCCGATGCGGTAACTGTCAGTGGTAATCAAAGCCACTTGATCTGCGCCATGGCGTTTGGCGAATTCAGCGGCAAGTTTGGCTACAGTTGTGGTTTTGCCAACGCCGGTTGGGCCCACTAAGGCAACAATGCCACCACGGCGCAGTATATCATCGTTAGTGGTGGTTAACTGGCCGGTCAACAACTCCAAAGCTGCATCCCAGGCGTCGGCACTGCTCAATTCTTCTGGCATAAAACACGCCAGCTGATCAGCCACCTGCTCTGACAACCCCAGCTGTTGCAGGTTTTCAATAATTAACGCCCGCACCGGCTCCCGCCGCGCAAGGTCCTGCCACATCAGACCCGAGACCTGATGCTGTAGCAACTGCCGCATAGATAACATTTCGTTACGCATGGCATCCATTTGCTTTTGTACTAATTTGGCCTGCTGCTCCTGCAGTTTAGTAATATCACTTAGTTGCACCGTGCTGGTAGCCGTCGTCACGCCAGAAGTTTGACGCTCAAACTGTGCGGCTCGTATAGATTCTTTAGCCGGGGTTTTAACTGCAGCACTACTTTGTCCACTCACCTGCTGTTTAATCATTTGCCGTGCCAGCAGGGCCTTTAATGAATCGGCCGGCGCTTCAGCAGCATCATTGTCATCATCGTCGGCTACCGTTGTGCTAAATTGCGCTGCAGGACGCTTGGTAGCCGCGGCTACAGGCTTAACTGTTGCGGGTTCATGGTCTATCGCGGCAACAATTTCAACACCTTCAGGCACCTTCTTGTTAGATAAAATAATGGCGTCCGGACCAAGGAATTCTTTTACCTCGGTTAGGGCTGTGCGCATATCTTTTGCCACAAAGCGTTTTATTTTCATTAGTTAACTCCTAACTTGCCTGGCCAATGACGCTGACAATACGAATCTGTTTATCATCGGGTATTTCCTGATAAGACAATACCCGCAATCCTGGAATGGTGTACTTCACAAATCGTGCCATGACTGAGCGTAAAATTCCTGACGTCAGTAATACGGCGTTGTCACCACTCAGTTCCTGATTTTGATGCGCGTCCTGCAACGATTGCTGAATTCGGTCAGCTAAACCAGGTTCAATACCCGCACCATCATTTCCGGCGGCTTGCATCGACTGGTGCAGCATCTGCTCTAACTCAGGTGCAAAGGTAATCACCGGAATTTCTTTGCGACTGCCGCCCACTTCCTGCACGATCAGCCGGCGCAGCGCAATGCGACAAGCGGCGGTAAGCACATCAACATCCTGACTCTTGGCGCCGTACTCCACTAAGGTTTGTACAATAGTGCGCATATCACGGATGGGTACGCCTTCCTGCAGTAAGTTCTGCAGCACTTTAACTACCGTAGTCAGTGCCAGCGTATCCGGCACTAAGCCCTCTACCAGCTTGGGTGAGTGTTTCGCCAGCATATCAAGCAGGTTTTGCACTTCTTCATGGCCCAGCAGGCTGGCAGCGTGGTTTGTCAGAATTTGACTCAGATGCGTTGCCACCACTGTGGCGGCATCAACCACGGTATAGCCCAGTGTTTGCGCATGTTCTCGCTGCTCTTTACCAATCCATACTGCATCCAGGCCAAACGCCGGGTCTTTGGTGGCAACGCCTTTTACGGTGCCAAAAACCTGTCCTGGATTAATCGCCAGCTCGTTGTCATGCCGTAACTCGCCCTCGCCGCTGGTCACCCCCATCAGTGTCATCCGGTAGCTGTTCGGTTCCAAATCCAGGTTGTCACGAATATGTACCGCCGGAATAAGAAATCCCAATTCCTGCGATAGCTTCTTACGCACACCTTTAATCCGGCTTAGCAACTCACCACCTTGCGATTTATCCACCAGCGGAATTAACCGGTAACCTACCTCCAGGCCAATGGTATCGACGCCCTGCACATCATCCCAGCCAATTTCTTTCACTACATTGCTTTCAACCGGCGCTAAATCGGTACTGTTACGATTAACTAGTTCTGCTTTCACTTCCTGACTGCGTTTGTGCATCAGATACGCCGCACCGCCGACCACGGCTGCCAAGGATAAAAAGGCAAAATGTGGCATTCCCGGAACTATGCCCATCAGCGTTAACACGCCGGTGGCGACAAACAGCACCTGAGTGTTACCCAGCTGTGCGGTCATCTGTTGGCCCATATCCTGAGATTTGTTCTGTCGCGTAACGATAATCGCAGTGCCGATAGACAGCAGTAGTGAAGGGATTTGAGCGACCAAGCCATCACCGATGGTTAGCAAGGTATAAATTTCCATCGCATCGCCAAAGGATAAGTCATGCTGGATCATGCCGATAAACAAGCCGCCAACCAGATTAATTACCAAAATAACAATACCGGCAATAGCATCACCCTTAACAAACTTGCTGGCACCGTCCATCGAGCCATAAAAGTCTGCTTCACTGGTGACTTCCTCGCGCCGCGCCCTGGCATCTTCTTGGGTAATTAAGCCAGAGTTCAAATCAGCATCTATCGCCATTTGCTTACCCGGCATCGCATCGAGCGTAAAACGCGCGGTCACTTCAGCAATACGGCCGGCACCTTTGGTTACCACCACAAAGTTGATAATAATCAAAATAAGAAACACCACGATACCAACCGCATAGTTGCCACCGATAACGACTGAACCAAAGGCTTCAATCACTTTACCGGCAGCATCGCCGCCTTCATGGCCATCTAGCAATACCACGCGGGTACTGGCCACGTTAAGCGCCAAGCGCATAATAGTGGCTACCAACAAAATAGCGGGAAAGGCACCAAAATCCAGTGGTCGTAAGGTGTAAATGGTGACCAGCAACACGACGAGGGCCAGAGCAATATTAAAAGAGAACAGTACATCCAGCAGCAACGGCGGCAGTGGCAGCACCACCATCGCCAGCGCAGCCAGGATAAATAATGGCGTGCCCAGGCCTTTAGCAAAGGCAAACTTGGAACGATCGAAGTTAGTGAAAAAACTGGCTAACTGCATGACAACCCTGACAGTAAATTGGCGCTATATCAGATGTAGGCAAGAAGTGTTCCAAAAAAATGGCAACCGATAAAGGCTGTCATCTTGATGCTGCCATAGTGTCTGCAGCAAGCCGGTGTTAATAACGGTAGTCTTCTGGGATGGGTAATTCTTTCGCCAGCGATTTGGGCCGGCTGCCTTTGCCTTTTTTGTACATTTTTAACTGATATACATAGGCCAGCACCTGTGCAACTGCGGCAAATAACTGTTCAGGAATAGGATGGTCAATTTTCGTCGTATGATAAATCGCCCGCGCCAATGCCGGCGATTCCAGCACCGGCACTTTGTGCTCATTACCTATGCGGCGGATGTGCATGGCAACCTCATCCACCCCTTTGGCCAGGACGACAGGCGCGCGGAATTTACCCTGGTCGTACTTTAACGCGACGGCATAATGCGTCGGGTTGGTGACTATCACATCTGCTTTAGGCACTTCCTGCATCATACGCTTCATTGACATCTGCATTTGCATACGGCGGATACGACCTTTTATTTGCGGATCACCTTCTGCATTTTTATACTCGTCTTTAATTTCCTGCAGTGACATTTTTAACTGCTTGGTATGATTCCATTTTTGATACGGCGCGTCGACCATAGCGATAACCGATACGCTGGCACACAGGCCGAGAAACAACCAACTAAGAAAATACAGTGCCGACTCAATATTGTTCGGCTCACTCATTAACGACAGCGCCATGATATCAAAGAAAAACATCTTCAAGAGCAGGTAAGCGATCCCTACAACAACCAGCACTTTCAGAATACTTTTCAACAGCTCTACCAACGCCTGTAAGCCAAACATGCGCTTAAAACCATTTAACGGGTTCATTTTGCTCAGTTTGGGTCCGGCAGCCTGCCAACTGAAGTTAAAGCCGCCAAGCAAGGTATTACCTAAAAAAGCCGCAATCAGAATAATAAAAAAAATGCCGGCCATTGGCGGGATCAAATGCTCCCCGACTGCCCCCCAGGCGGTAAACATCGAGTTAGTTTCAAAGATATCTTTTTGGTCCAGCCGCAACATACGCTGGCCAATATCCAGCACCGCCTTCGCCAGCATTTTGCCAAACATCAGAATGGCCACTGCGCTGCCAATTAATACAAAAGCGGTGCCCATGTCTTTCGATCGGGCTATCTGGCCTTTTTCCGCTGCGTCTTGCAGCTTCTTGGGTGTGGGCTGTTCGGTCTTTTCGGCGCTTTCATCTGCCATTGCAGTGCCCTCCGCTTAACAACCAATCAGCCGGCAGCTGAAATCTATGCTGTGCTGCCACTGTTTGTCGAAATGAAATAAGAAGGTATCCAGTGTTAGCCACAAGATGACTAAACCCGCCAGCATGGTGATGGGGAAACCAATCGAAAAGATATTCAGCTGCGGTGCGGCACGCGTCATAATGCCAAATGACAAGTTCACCACCAGCATTGATACAATTGGCGCCAGCGCAATAGCCAATGCCGTTGCAAACATCCAACCAGCAAACTCTATAACAGTCCAGTAGCTGCTGACATCCCACCACTGCCCATTAATGGGCAAGGTATCAAAACTAAATACCAGCATCTGGATCATAATCAGGTGGCCGTCGAACAACCAGAACAGCAGCGTTGCCAAAATCAGATAAAACTGGCCGATAGCCGGTACATTGACTCCGCTGGCCGGGTCAACCATTGACGCGAAACCCAAACCGGTTTGGGTAGCCAGCAACTGGCCGGCCAGCACAAAGGTAGTAATAAACAGCAGTGAAATAAAACCCAGCGCAAAACCGATTAGCAATTGCAGCATAACTTCCAGAAACATCTGGCCAGACATTAAATTCAGGTTTGTTACCGGCGGCAAAGTCGGCATGATAATTAGCGTAATCATAACGACTAAACCGG
This sequence comes from Rheinheimera sp., assembly GCA_041618685.1. GTDB lineage: Bacteria > Pseudomonadota > Gammaproteobacteria > Enterobacterales > Alteromonadaceae > Alishewanella. Next base: position 3,692 of record JBFKFH010000007.1, on the reverse strand, counting down.
TTTTAATCCGCATCGGCACATTGCGTACACCAATACCTGCCATGATCAAAAACATCCCGGTTACCCGGCACAGTGGCAGCAGGTAATCCGCGAGTGTTTGCAACAGTGTATTTAGCGGAAACTCCATCGCGGTCTAACCTACTACCGTCGGAATACTTAAAATAAGCTCGTGGGTAAACTCCATAATAACCCGGGTAAACCAGTGGCCGCCGAAGATCAGTGCCAGTAAAGTGACAATAAGACGCGGCAGAAAGCTTAAGGTTTGCTCATTTATTGAAGTGGCCGCCTGAAACACGGCAACCAATAAACCAACGAACAATGACGGCAGAATAATGGCGCTAACCAGCAGGATCACCAAAAACAGCGCATCACGCAGCACATCAACAAATACCTCCGGGCTCATGTGCCAACTCCATAGCTGGTAGCTAAGGTACCCATTACCAATATCCAGCCGTCAACCAGTACAAACATCATCAGCTTAAATGGCAGAGAAATGATCATCGGCGATAACATCATCATACCCATCGCCATCAGCACACTGGCGACGACAAGATCGATGATCAGAAACGGGATAAACAACATAAAGCCAATCTGAAATGCGGTTTTCAGCTCACTGGTAATAAACGCCGGTATAACCACAGTGATTGGATAATCCTGCGGCTGTTCAGCAATTTCTAACCCGGCTATCTGGGCAAAGGTGTCTAAATCTTTGGTGCGGGTTTGATGCAGCATAAAGGCTTTAATTGGCACTATGGCTGCGTCCAGCGCCTGCACCGGGGTAATCTCTTCGGTTAGATACGGCTGAATAGCGGTGTCATTAATGTTTTTAAACACCGGCGCCATTATAAAAAACGTCAGGAACAAGGTGATACCAATAAGCACCTGATTAGACGGTGATTGTTGTAAACCGATGGCCTGGCGCAAAATGGCCAGTACAACGATAATACGGGTAAAACTGGTCATCATAATGACCATGGCCGGAATAAAACTCAGCGCCGTCATCAGCGCCAGCACCTGCAGCGTTACGCTGTACTGCTGGCTACCATCGGCGCCAGTCGTTACGGTAACAGCAGATAACGCGCCATTATCAGCCAGAACATCGGGGCTTAGCAGTAATGCCAGCACCACGAACAACAGTCGCAACATAGTTCACACTATTTTTTCAGCAAAGATTGTAGCTGTGTATGAAAGTCTGATGCCAACTTTTCTTCGGGTAGTGACTTTTCCAGTTCAAACAGTAAATTTATGCTTTGAGCAGTAACACCTAAAACACGCTGTTTTCCTTGTATTTCAATAACTAACAAGCGCTCTTTTGGCCCCAGCGGCATAGTAGAAATAATTTTTATATGCCGGCTGCCAGGCAAGCGAAGTGTCAATTTTTTGAATGCCCAGCCCAGCAATATAACAATGGCAACGACGATAGCCAGCGACAGTGCCATTTTACCCAGGCCAAGACCGGCCGCCGGGCGCACAGCTGTATTGTCGGCTTTTAGCACCGGCGTTGCCGGCACCGCTACCGGCTGCTCTGGCGGCAAAACCGGGCTGACAGTGACCGTATCTGCAGTGGCCGTGACTGCAGTGACAGTGTCTGTGCTGGCTGGCGGAGCACTGTCAGCGGTAGCTTGCGCCTGTAATGTTGCGGGCAACAGCAGCCCGCATAGCAACACGATATAGAGTAAGCGCATTAACGTAGTTTCTTAATCCGTTCAATCTGGCTGATGACATCGGTCAGGCGAATACCAAACTTGTCATTCACCACGACCACTTCACCGTGCGCTATCAAGGTACCGTTTACCAATACATCCAGCGGCTCGCCCGCAACCCGTTCCAGCTCTACAACCGAGCCTTGGTTTAGCTGCAGCAGATTACGAATACTTATTTTTGCCCGCCCCACTTCCATTGAAATGGTAACCGGTATGTCTAAAATGGTATCCAGCTTGCGTTTTTCGTCTACGGTAATATCAGCTTTTTCATCACGCAGCTCTTCAAGCTCTACCGCTTCAGCGCCATCTGTGCCGCCCTCTGCTTCCGCCATCGCGGCAGCCCATTCGTCCATCGTGTCTTTATCATCCGCCATAATGCTTACCTTCTATCACGATCTGATAAATTCAGATCGGCCTCTAATTCAGAAATATCGGCATCGCTGTCTAACCGACGCCCGCCCTTAGTAAATACATGCATTTCAGATTTAACCGACTCTGGACGTTTAATCTTTTCGGTAATTTTCAGCGCGACATTTTCGCGTGAACGGCCCAATTTAGCCCGGTACGTCGGTAAATCTTCAACCAACACGGTGATGTGCTCCGGAATTTCAATTGGAATAATATCACCGGCTTTTAACTCCATAATTTCGCGCAGAGTCAGGTCGACATCCATCATTTTGGTTGTTAAGTCTACCTTCACATCCATGATTTCGTCGCGCAGTGCTTTACTCCAGCGTAAATCGGTATCTTCTTTATCACTTTGTACGCCGGCATCCAGCAATTCCCGAATCGGTTCCAGCATCGAATACGGCAAGGCCACATGGAAGTCGCCACCACCACCGTCAAGCTCGATGTGGAATGAGCTGATAACCACCACTTCTGTCGGGCTGACAATATTGGCCATCGCGGGGTTAACTTCAGAATCCAGATACTCGAACGAGACGTCCATTACCGGCGCCCAAGCTTCTTTATAATCTTCGAAAATCAGCTTAAGCAGCATTTGAATAATACGTCGTTCAGTTGGCGTGAATTCGCGGCCTTCAATTTTGGCGTGATAACGGCCGTCGCCACCAAAGAAGTTATCTACCAGAATAAACACCAGCCGCGCTTCCATCGTGATAAGCCCGGTACCTTTAAGAGGCCTGAAACGCACCATATTTAAACTGGTTGGCACAAACAGCGTGTGCACATACTCGCCAAATTTGATCATCTGCACGCCGTTTATCGATACTTCGGCGGTGCGACGCATCATATTAAACAGACTGATCCGCATATGCCGTGCAAACCGCTCATTAACCATTTCCAGCGTGGGCATACGGCCACGTACGATACGATCCTGCGATGAGAAATCGTATTCCATGGTAGAGCGGCCCCGGCTTTGACCGGACTCGTCTATTTCTTCTTCTTCAACGTCATCAACACCATGTAACAGCGCATCAATTTCGTCTTGTGACAGTAAATCGGTCACGGCTACTCACTCTTATTGCATGACAAAACCGGTGAAGAGGACTTCATCAACCACCACCGAACCTACCACTTCAATCATGGCCTGCTGTAAATCACTCAACGCTTTGTTTTTCATTGCATCCCGACCGGCAACAGTGACCAGTTCATCGGCATTGGCAGAGCTGAAGGTTTCAAGCAAACTGCCTTCAATTAACGGTATGTGCCGCAGTGCAACGGTTTCATTATTGCTGCCACGCACTAACAACTGCACTTTAATCTGCACCATCCGATCGCGCGCTGCACCAGGGACGTTAAACACAAAAGGTCTTGGTAATGGTACGTACAACGCACTACCTTTTTGCTCTGCTCCAGCCGCTGCAGCGGCCCCGCTGTCAGCACCACCAGCTGTGGCTGGCGAACCGCTGTCATCACCGGAAAACAGTAAAAACCCCACCACTGCCAGCACGATAAGCAGCGCAGCCCCGCCACCAATTAACAGCAGTTTCTTTTTACCGCCGCCTTCTGCAATTACTAAATCTTTCT
>JBFKFH010000006.1:0-30265 GCA_041618685.1 Rheinheimera sp. | reverse complement strand
CCGCTTGGGTCTAACTGCCACATATTATACTTGGCGTCGAAATAGTTGGTTGCACCGTCGTAGTATCCGGACTGGGTTAGCACTTTCAGGTAGGGATTTTGTGCCATCGCCTGGCGCAGGTTTTCACCGGTGTTGTCATCAGTGTTGTCCCACGGCCGTACCGGGCCGAACATATTGTATTTAATGTCAGTGCGGTAATTTAACTCATTGCGCAGGTAGTAATTGATCGCCGGCGTGAATGAATGTAGCCAGGAAGTGAGCTCGGCGTTGTAATCGGGGCGTTCACCCGCCTCACGCTTGTCTATGCCTAAATAGCGGGAGTCCAGGCGACCTACTGTCTGGCCGCGATCGCGCAGCAGTTCTTTCCAGAAATAACTGGTCGGAATATCCAGGTTGTTCTGCAATACCGCTTCAAGTGATAAACCTGAGTAGGCCGCTACCTGCTGCGCTATGCGTTGCTTTTCTTCGCTGCTTATGGCGTTGCCTTTAGCCAGTGCTGGCAGGTACTGGTTTAGCGTGAACTCCTCCACCTGGGGCAGCACATCATACAAATCTTTTTGCTGCAGTTCAGTGCCAAGCTTTTTGTGATACCAGGCTGTGGCCGCAAAATACGGCAGGCGGTTTGCGGCTTCAACCGGACCCTCGCGCTTCAGCCCTAGCTCAGTAGGTGACACCAGTACCACGCCGTTTAAGTACATCCATTGCTGGTTTTGCAGTGCTAATGCCAGGCCAGACACCCGCACTGTGCCATAGCTTTCACCAATCAGAAACTTCGGTGATTGCCAGCGTTCTGTGCGGCTGACGAAAGTGTTTATCCACTCGGCAAGGTATTTCACGTCTGCATTTACGCCGAAAAACATTTTCTGCTGCTGTTCTTTGCTCGGCATTTTGCCGTCTTTACCGGGCAACACGCGGGAATAGCCGGTATTCACCGGATTGACGAAAACAATATCCGCCACATCCAATACAGAATAGGGGTTGGTTTGCACGCCATAAGGCTGCACCGGGTAGCCTTCCTCATCAATCAGCAGCGATTTGGGGCCGGTGTAGGCCACATGCATCCATACTGACGCAGAACCCGGACCACCGTTAAATGAAATCAGTAATGGCCGTTTGCTGCGATCTTTAATATCGCTGCGCTGATAATAGGTATAAAACAACGTTGCGGTTGGCACGCCTTCGTCGTCCCACACTGGTTGGGTGCCTGTAGTGGCGCTGTAACTAAAGCGTTTGCCGTTTACTTCAGTTTTGTGTTCGGTTACCACCTTACTGTCAATTTCTATCTGGCGTTCAGTGGCCATTATTGCAGTGCTGCATAGCAACAACAGCAAAGCAAAAGGTTTAAGTAGCTGCATACATTCCTCGGATCTGGCGGGTTGTTTTAGTTTTGCTTGTTCTGTTTATCGCAATTAGCGGCTGATTACAAAGCGCTTGAGACCAGTACACCGAAAAATGCCGTCATGCACCAGTGCGAAAGCGTGAAGCGAAACAAGTTAATAACGCGAATTGTTATCAATAGTATGTTGTTGAAAATAAACATAATTTTGCCTTGATGTGTTTTTTGTTCTACACTTGTCAGCATATTTTCTGCATCAACAACAAGGTTAGCGCTATGAAAGGTAATCCACAGGTACTGTCAAAACTGAATGAAGTGCTGACAGCCGAATTAACCTCTATTAATCAATACTTTCTGCATGCACGCATTTATAAGAACTGGGGCTTAAAAGCACTGAACGACGTGTGCTACAAAAAGTCGATTAAAGATATGAAGCAGGCGGATGAGCTGATAGAGCGCATTTTAATGCTCGAAGGGTTACCCAATTTACAGGCGTTAGGAAAATTACGCATTGGCGAAGACACGCCGGAGATGTTGCAGTGCGATATGACATTTCAGACCGAGCAATTGCCGTTGTTGCGCGCTACCATTGCCTTATGTGAAAGCGAGCAGGACTATGTCAGCCGCGATATGCTGACAGAGATGCTGGAATATGAAGAAGAGCATCTGGATTGGCTGGAAACCCAGCAACACCAAATTAGCAGCATGGGCCTGGCAAATTATCTGCAGGCACAGCTGGGAGGCGAGTAACTATGAAAGGCAATAAAAACGTTATCGCAGCGCTCAATACCCTGCTAGCAAATGAACTGGCAGCGATGGATCAGTATTTTATCCATTCGCGTATGTACCATGACTGGGGCCTGCATAAACTGTTTGAACGCATTGATCACGAATTTGACGACGAGAAAGGCCATGCTTCTGCATTAATAGAGCGCATTATTTTCTTAGAAGGCGTGCCGGATATGACCAAGCGTGATGCCATTCACGTTGGCCATGATGTACCCACAATGTTGCAGAACGATTTAAACGTAGAATACAGCGTGCAAAAGCTGCTGAAGCAAACCATGAAATTATGTGAGCAGGAACAGGACTACGTTAGCCGCGCTATGTTGCAGCAGTTACTGGAAGATACTGAGGTTGATCACGCACACTGGCTGGAGCAGCAACTGAGCTTAATTAAACTGCTGGGTCTACAAAACTATCTGCAGTCACAACGGTAACTCAGGTTTTTCGTTTTATGCTAAGGCCCGGTTGGGCCTTTTTGCTATCCGACACATTTTATTACAATCCTTTGTGGTTGTTCGCTGGCTGCATGCCAGGCATTTCATTACATTAGACGTCACAATAAGTAACATCTTCGTTATATGCAGGTATAAGCATGAAAAAAATTTTTGTAATAAGTGCGATAGCACTGGCCGTGTTAACCGGCTGTGCCGGCGAGCGTACTGTATCCTCAGATACCCAAGCCACGCAGCAGCAATTGCAAGGGCAGGTGCTGGTTAGCCCGAATGATCAACGCAGTTATAAAACACTGATATTACCTAATAAACTGGAAGTCATGCTGGTGTCAGATCCGCAAGCGCAAAAATCTGCCGCAGCGTTAAGTGTTGGTGTTGGCCTGTTACAAGACCCGATGAGTCAGCAGGGTATGGCGCACTATCTGGAGCATATGCTGTTTTTGGGCACCGAGCGCTACCCTGATACCAAAGGCTACAGCGAGTTTATGACAGCCAACGGCGGTGCACAAAATGCTTATACCTGGCTTGATATCACCAATTACATGTTCAAGGTTAATAACAGTGCTTATGATGAAGCGTTGGATCGTTTTTCCGACTTTTTTAAAGCACCAAAGCTGTATCCGGAATACACCGACAAAGAAAAGAACGCGGTAAATGCAGAATGGTCAATGCGTCGGGAGATGGACTTCTTCGGTCAGTATAATTTGTCGCGCAGCATGATGGGTTCGCACCCGGCCAACCGTTTCTTAATTGGTAATCTGGAAACCCTGGGTGACAAGGCCGATAGCAAGCTGCACGCTCAAACTGTCGAATTTTATCAGCAGTATTACTCCGCTAACATTATGAAGGTGGCGCTGCTAAGCAATTTGCCACTGGCCGAAATGGAACAATTAGCCAGCAAACACTTCAGTACAATTGAGAATAAAAATATTCCTCAACCGGCGGTTAACGCAGAACTGGATTTCAGTAAACTGGGCGGCAAACGCATTCATTACGTGCCAAACCAGGACGTAAAACAGCTGCGGCTGGACTTTACCATCCGCAATAACAGTGCGCAGTTCGCAGTCAAGCCAAACGAGTTTATTACCTACCTGCTGGGCTCTGAAATGCCCGGTACACCAGCGCAGCAATTAAAAGACATGGGCCTGATTTCCAAGCTGCATGCCAGCGCCGCGCCTGACCTGTATGGTAACTACGGCTCATTAAGTATTGATGTAGAGCTAACTGATGCCGGTATGCAAAACCGTGAAGGTATAGTGGCGACCATCATGCAGTATTTAGAGTTAATTAAGCAGCAGGGTGTCGACAGCAAATACTTTAGTGAAATTCAGACCAGCTTGAACAACCAGTTCCGCTTTTTGGAAAAAGGCGATGAATTTGGCTATGTATCTACTCTGACAGACGCGATGCAGAAGGTGCCGGCACGCAATGCAGTCAATGCGCCGTTTTATTATCAGCGCTTTGATGCCAAGGCGATTGAGGACGTACTGCAGCAACTGACCCCAGAGCATTTGCGTATTTGGTATGTTAGCAAGCAGGAACCGCATGACAGCACGCTGCACTTTTATGACGGCAAATACAAAGTCGCCAACATCAGCGCAGAAGAAATGCAAAGCTGGCAGCAAAGCCCACAGCTTGCGCTAAACCTGCCGGCGGTTAACCGGTTGCTGCCGGAAAACTTTGATATTAAGCCTATGGTTGCGCAGGGCAAACCAGAGATTGTGCTGCAGCAGAATGGTATCAGTGCCTGGTTATATCCCAGCCAGCAGTTTGCCAGCCAGCCCCGAGGTGTGCTGGAAATTTTCTTCAATACCCCAGCCCCGCAGCAAGACATCAAAGCCAGGGTATTGCTGGCATTGTGGCATGATTTATACAACCTGCAGCAAAGCGCGCTGGCTACCGAAGCCGACATCGCCGGTATGCAATTACGGTTGACGGCTGGCAGTGGTATGGCACTGACGGTTGGTGGTTTTACCGATAAACAGCCCCAGTTGTTGCAACAAGCACTAGCGGGTTTAACCGTAACGACCGATCAGCAAAGTTTTGCCCAGGCTAAGGACCGTTATGTCCGCGGTTTGCAAAATCAGGCTAAGCAGTTCCCGTTCTATCAGGCATTTAACGCTTATAACAGCTTAATCCGTAATGGCAATTATGAAACAGAACAGCTGATTGCAGCAGTAAATAGCCTGACGGCAACCGACTTACAAAACTTCATTAGCCATACATTGGCACATAACCAGCTACGGATTTTTGCGTTTGGTAACTATGACAAAGCCGCCGTGACGCAGGTGCTTAGCACTGTGGAACAGGCGCTACCGGCACAGCGCACCGAATTGCCTTATGCCCGCAGCGCTTATTGGCGGCCGACTACTGGCAAAACCCTGGTGCTGCAGCAGGATATTGATGTTGCAGATGTGGCTCTGGTAGACGTGCATGTGCATCCTGAACCAAGCTATGCTCAGTTGGCGCGTGCCACTGTACTGAAGAGCCACTTCAGCAATGTTGCCTTTGATAAACTGCGCACTGAAGAGCAACTGGCTTACGCAGTCGGCGGTACGGCCATGCAGTTGGAAGACTATGTGGGGTTTGCCATGTATATCCAGACGCCGGTAAAAGGCGTGGCCGATATTCAGGCACGGTTTGACCGGTTCAAACAACAATATGCCAAAGAGCTGGACGCATTATCTGAAGATAGCTTTGCGCAGTTAAAAGCCAGTACTCTGGTAACGTTAAAAGAGCCGGCAAAAAATCTGCAGGATGAAGTCGGCCCGTTGTTAAGTGATTGGTATCGGGAAAAATTCAGCTTTGACAGTAAGCAGCAGCTGATTGCTGCGGTTGAACAGGTCACGCTGGCAGATGTAAAGGCGTTTTATCGTGACACGATGTTAAACAGCAAAGCACCACGGATTTCAGTGCAGATGCGTGGAACTAAATTCCGTGATCAGCCGTTTGCCGACTTACCAGGCCAGACCAAGGTTACTGACGTAGCGCAGTTCCACCGGCAAATGAAAAAACAGTAGTTGCCATGTTGAGTAAAAAAACGCAGCTTCGGCTGCGTTTTTTATTTGTCTGCCAGCGGCTGGCCTATTGGCATAGCCTTTGCCAATGTGATGTCTGAACTGACGGCGGCAGACGCCCAGGTACCGGTTAGCTTTACAGACACGCCCTTTTCTGGTTAAAAAATATACGATTGTTCATGTTAAAATGCCGGTGCAGCAACTAAACTTACCGCTGCCATGCAAGCTGCCTGAATGTTATTCAATCGAGCCGTATCTCTCACCCTATAGCCAAAGTTGGCTATTAAGGAGTAGATAATGTGCAAGTATGTTTTAGTTCGGGCCCTTTTTTTGCTGGCCCTGTCAGTGTCGTTTAATACAGCGGCAACACTGGTGATAACACCTGATCCGGTCCGCCCACAGGACCAGGCAGACTTCGAGTCGTTGCTAGCCGAATGTGAGGAACTGTCTCCGGCAGTGCATGAACTGATGGAGATCATTCGACGATCCCGTCGTACCATAACGGTAAACCCGGTACGCTCAGATGGTACAGCGGCAGATCCCAACCGTGACGTGGCCTGGGACAGTTTCAATGATAACCGGGTTGATCTGAATGATATGGATCGGGCCCGTAACCCAGCCCGCGATGCCAATGGCAATTGGGTGTTTCCTGCCGGTACCTCGCCGCTTGCTGCCAGTCGCTGCCAGATTTTGATCCATTTTATGTGGGAACGTTTTCACGATCAGTTCACCGGTCCGGGCAATTTTGCCCCGGCACATACGTCGGCTAATGATTATGAAGACAGAGTCAGGCGGGACTTCGGCCAGGACGGCAGCCCGGTCGACACCACAGGTAACAGCACCGGCAATGCGACTACAGTTTATATAAACGATGATTTCTATGTAGAAACCACGCCAATGGGCGGACCGCTGGGTGCCGATCCGACCGGACCGTCTACTGTGACCAAGGTTAAACTGGTTTGTTTGTTTCGTTGTGTCGGTGGTTCACGTTTTCCTATTGGCGCCGACACAGAAGCTGCAGCGAGGACCGAAGCCAATGCCCGATGCGGCGGTGCGGCGAATGTCAGTACAACGTCCCTTTGTCGCAGTAAATGAGTAGGAGGTCAAAATGTTGATCTACAAAACTATTTTCAGCCTGATGCTTGCACTGGTCCTGTGTGGTTGTGCTGGTCAGGCTAGTCAGACTCAAGCCAGCTTTGATCAGGCCTATTTTAATGACCGTGTGGCCCAAATTCGCAGCGCTGCCCAACGCGCGGATGTCATCGTTGTTGCTTCTGTTAGTCAGGTGGGTATGGTGCCCGGCCGCACCAGCGGTTATATGAAAGTACACCAACATGTAAGCTATCGGGTTGATAAGGTGCTCAAGGGGTATTACCTGTCCCCTGAGATTGAAGTAGACCATGTATTGGTGAATAAGAGCCGCCATGTCCGGGACCCACAACAAGGGCTGGACCCAGCTATTTTCAGCCCTGGCAATAAACTGATTTTGCTGCTGAAAAATGTCAACACCTTGTTCTATGAAGACGTAAATGAGCATGTCGGTAGCATCGAGTATTCGGCTAATAATGAGCAGGCATTGATGAATGCCCTGTGAAACATGTTCTTGCCCAGTAGATGCCTTGATTGGGGCGGAGCAATTTGCTTCGCCCACACTCAGCAGCGCGATAGGGATATTTTTCTTCAATGGACAAAAAATAATTTGAGTAATCACTTTAAACACTGATGCTGCTACTTTCGGCGCTGGCAACTCACAGCAGCCAATACTATTTAACCCGCCACAGCATTCACACTTTTTGCATTATTAGGTAATTAAAACAGCAGCCTGTTATTTAAGGCTTGTTGTGGACTTATGCAGAGAAAAGTCGCAGTTGCAATCAAAATGAACTGGTCTATCTTGTTGGTGGAGTTGTAACAAGTCACACGGAAGCGACGGAAAATAATAACAATTATCTCAGTATGAACACTGATTCAGCAGAGAAAAAGACGAGGACAACCCAATGAAAAAATCTACCCTGCTGTTACTGGCTGGCTTGCTAAGTGGTGCAGCGCAGGCCGCAGTCGGCGGTTACCCTGTCGTGCTGGTGCATGGTTTTCAGCCAGATAATCTGGCCAGTAAACCAACCGGCAGTACAGTTACTAATAATGGCGCAGAGTACTGGGCACAGTACTGGCGTGACAGAGCGGATGTGCGCATTGACTGGCCATCGCAGGAGCGTGTGGCCGGTAAAATTGCAACTGACTATGTCTGGCCAAAACTGCAGCAAATGTCGCGCAATGGTACCTGTGCCAGAGGCTGCATTATCGTATCGCATTCCACTGGCGACTTAGTCACCCGATACTTGATTGATAATCAGGCATTGTGGCTACAAAACGCCGGTCTGCAACCGCTTAATATTATCGCCAGTTTTGACTTCGCCGGTGCCGGTGGCGGTGTTGAGTTGGCAGACCTGGCGGTGAGCGTGGCGGGTGGTTCCGGCTTGATTGATGGCGCCCTGCGTCTGGCTTTGTCGCTATGGCTCGGTGAAATGCCTACACCATCAAACGTTGGCGTATTAAACGATCTGCGGGTGAACAGTGCGCGGCAATTAGCAGCGTTTCCGGATAGCCGGGTACCACGTCTGCGCTTCGCCGGTGCCGGCTCTGATTTTTTAGGTGCAACCGGGGCGTTTTTACCGGGTGAAGATGACGGCGTTGTAGCCAGTCATTCCAGCTGCGGGGCGGCCAGCGCTGCCAGCTATAACAGCTGTTCACGCAGTGTCGGCTTTGATGGTAAGTTAGCCTCGGTCAGCGGGCCGTCAAGCTTTATGCCGTATCACTACCCGATGCTGATGAGCGATGGCTATAGCCACAGTGATGTTATTGCCAATCGTGCACGCGATGAAGTAACTGCCGCCAACAGTGGTGCCAATTACCTCAACGGTGCGCGATTGCAGTTCAGTACCTACGACGAAAGCCGTGGCTGGTGGATCTTTAGTTCTAAGTATCGCGTGGTGCGTAACTCAAATAATACCAGCATGTCGGCACTGGTTTATCAGGCTGCGAACTAAGTTGCTATGAAGCTAAAGTTAGTTGTAATACTCAGCCTGTCAGCATTGCTGGCAGGCTTGTGGTACTGGTGGCCCGCCGAGCCAGCGCAAGCGGTTAGCATACCCGCTGCGGAACCTCGGGGTACCACCGCGCAGGCCACAGAACCGCAGAGCATAACGTCCACACCACAGCATATTGAAGTAACGGAAAAAATTCCGCAGCCTATCAGCGACAGTTTTAAACTGCTGGCCAGCGCTTATGCCGATGAGCTGAGCTTTCCGGCGTATTCACGGCCATTAACGGCTAACGACATCGCGTTGCTGCAGCCCAATCGCTATATCGTGCAACAGGTACCGCTCGAAGGCGGCGCCAGTGCCAGTATAGTCTTGCCCAAATACCGTTTCAGCTATCCGGAAGCGATACCGGTAACCCTGCAAATTTCGGGATTGACGGTTGCAGATGTTAGTGTGCAGGTGACCGATGAGGCCAGTGCCAGCCAACTGGCAGCCGACCAGATGCATGCCGCTGGTGATAACTGGATAGCCGAGCTGACCGCTGAGGATGACTGGAATGGTGCGCTAGAGATCAGTGTTAGCTTTAGTGCTAACGGCAGGCAACAAGTGCTGAAAACCGGCATCGAATATAGTCACCCGGTTGCGACTATTACCGGCGTAGAACCTAGCCGCAGTGCGGGTAGCGATATGCTTATACCAGTGCAACTGGAGGTAGAGCAGGCGGGGTATTACCGCTTACGGGCTAATTTGTTTACCGCGCAGCGCCAACCACTGGCTGTGTTGACCGGTAGCGAAAAGCTCGGTCGCGGCAGCACCGAGATTATTCTGCGGGTACACAAAGGTGTACTGGCGCAGCAAAGTGGCCCGTTTATTCTTACCACCTTTACTCTGGAGAAGCGTGCAGCTGCGCCAGGTGAACTGACGCGCTACGGTGATAGTGCCGAGGCAGAATATTTATTGGAGCACTTTTCGTTGGACCAGCTCAGTGATGCGCCCTGGCAGCCTGATGAAGAGGAACTGCAGCGTTTACAGTTTCTGCAACAAATGTCTGGCGATTAGCAAAGGCAAATTGTGAGTTGGCCCACGCCGGCGGGGTGCTTAGCCGTAATGGTGTGGTGAAAGCGGGCGCGGCAATCGCATTTTTGTTGAGAATGGTTCCCATTTATGTTTAGATAGCGGCAATTAAATCGTCTGGAGTTGCCCTATGACTTACCTATCTGCTTGTACTCTGCTTAGTGCTGCTATCGCTGGCGTGTTGCTTAGCGCACTGCCAGCCCGCGCTGCTGAGGTAAACGTATATTCTGCCCGTCAGGAAGAGCTAATCAAGCCATTGCTGGACAAGTTCAGTGCCGATACCGGCGTTAAAGTTAATTTGATCACCGGCAAGCCAGATGAGCTCATCAGCCGTATGGCCAGCGAAGGCCGCAACAGCCCGGCTGATGTGCTGATTAGCACAGACGTTGGCCGGTTATATCGGGCAAAGCAGCGCGACGTGCTGCAGAATGTCAGCTCAGATGTGCTTAATAGTAGTATTCCCGCCTCGATGCGCGACACGGACGGCAGTTGGTATGGTTTAACGCTGCGTGCCAGACCCATTATGTATGTACCAGAGCGCGTGAACGTGGCAGAACTGTCCAGTTATGAAGCGCTTGCGGACGCCAAATGGAAAGGGCGTATTTGTATCCGCTCATCTGACAATATCTATAACCAGTCTATGGTAGCCAGCATCATTGCCCAGCACGGTGCTCAGGCAGCTGAAACATGGGCCAGAGGCCTGGTCGCTAACTTTGCCCGCCCGCCACAAGGCGGCGACCGTGACCAAATTAAAGCTGCGGTAGCCGGCGTATGTGATATTGCTATTGCTAACACATACTATTTGGGTGGCATGTTAGCTGATCCGGCAGATAAAACTGTCGCGGAGCAAGTAAAGGTGTTCTGGCCAAATCAGGCAAACCGCGGTACCCATGTGAATATTTCCGGTGCCGGGGTGGCGAAATTTGCACCGAATAAAGCAGAAGCTATTCAGCTGCTTGAATACATGACGACGGCCGCAGCGCAGAAATGGTATGCCGATACTAACCATGAATATCCGGTACGTAGTGACGTCAATATGAGCGACACGTTGCGTGGTTTTGGCGAATTTACTGCTGATCCATTGCCGTTGCAGCAACTGGGCGAGCTTAATGCTGAGGCTATCCGAGTGATGGACCGGGCCGGTTGGAAATAACACTTAGGTTCTATCGGTTTAATAAGCGCCGCATCAGATGAAACCCAATAAAGCTGTGTACTGGCGTTGGCTGGTATTACTCTGTGCTGCGTTGCTGGCTTTGCCGGTATTGGTGGTATTTGCCAGTGTTGCGCTGCCCCAGACTGAGGTGTGGCTGCATCTTCGGCAAACGGTGCTCGCTGACTATGTAGTCAACTCGTTGTTGCTGGCCAGCGGCACCGGGCTGGGTACTTTAGTGATTGGTACGGGGTGCGCCTGGATTGTCAGCCAATATCAGTTTTTCGGCCGGCGCTATCTGCAATGGCTGCTGCTGTTACCGCTGGCTATGCCGGCCTATATAATTGCCTACACTTATACAGGCTTGCTCGATTTCGCTGGTCCGCTGCAGAGCACGCTGCGCCAGCAGTTTGGCTGGCGCTACGGCGATTACTGGTTTCCCGATATTCGTTCGTTAACCGGCGCTATTGTAATGCTAACGCTGGTGCTTTACCCCTATGTTTATATGCTGGCGCGCAGCGCGTTTCGCGAGCAGCCGGCGTCCTTGCTCGAAGCCAGCCGGACGTTGGGGCTAACGCCCAGACAGCACTTTGTTAAAGTGGCTTTGCCGCTGGCGCGTCCGGCGCTATTAACTGGCACGGCGTTGGCGATGATGGAGGCGCTTGCTGATTACGGCACGGTGCAATACTTTGGCGTGACGACCTTTACTACCGGCATTTTTCGTACCTGGTTTGGTTTAGGTAACCAGTTGGCGGCGGCACAACTGGCTGCAATGCTTACCAGTTTCGTTCTGGTGCTCTTGCTGCTGGAACGCTGGTCGCGGCGTAAAATCCGTTATTTTCATCAGAGCCAACGCCATGCCGCATTAGCACGCCGACAAGGCTCCAGCGCTCAGCAGGCACTGTTGTTTTTGGTTTGTTTGCTGCCGGTCTTGTTCGGATTTATTGTGCCGGCAACGCAGCTTATCAGCTGGGCGCTGGCACGTTACCAGGTAACACTGAATGGCGACTTTGTCGCGCTGGTGTGGAACAGTTTTTCGCTAGCCGCGGTGGCTGCGATACTGGTGCTGCTGCTGGCGCTGCTATTTGCATATGCCAAACGCCTGCGTCGGGATTTATTCGTGCAGCTGCCTGTGCGGGTTGCCGCTCTTGGTTATGCCGTGCCCGGTACTGTTATTGCCATTGGGGTTATGCTGCCTTTAGCCTGGCTGGACGGCCGGATAGATTTATTCGCTGAGCGCTGGTTTGGTGTCCGCACCGGGTTGGTATTTTCCGGCACAGTGTTTGCGTTGTTGCTGGCGTACAGCGTACGTTTTCTTGCGGTAGCGCTGCATAGCGTTGAAAGCGGCTTAGAGCGTATAAAACCCAGTATGGATAATGCGGCGCGCTCACTTGGTTTGTCACCGTTACAGGTGTTGCGCCGGGTGCATTTGCCGTTATTACGCGGCAGCGCGTTAACTGCGTTACTACTGGTGTTTGTCGATGTATTAAAAGAGCTGCCGGCAACGCTGATTTTGCGGCCGTTCAATTTTAATACGCTGGCAGTGCGTACCTATGAACTGGCTTCTGACGAGCGTCTCGCCGATGCAGCATTACCGGCGCTGGCAATCGTGCTGGTTGGGTTATTACCGGTAATTATTTTGGCGCGGGCTATCGATGCTAATGCAACAGGACAGCGATAATGCTAGAGATTAATAAGGTTGCTGTGGCATACGGTCCACACACTGTCGTAAAAGATATTAGTTTTGTGCTGCAGCCCGGACAAATCGGTTGCTTGGTGGGCCCGTCGGGTTGCGGTAAAACTACCTTGCTTCGGGCTATTGCCGGTTTTGAACCGGTTAGCAATGGCAGCATAAGTCTGGCGCAGCAGGTATTAAGCTCAGGCGCTGTGCAGCTGGCACCAGAGCAACGCCAGGTGGGGATGGTATTTCAGGACTTTGCGCTGTTTCCACACCTTAACGTGGCAGATAATATTCGCTTTGGTCTGACAAAACAGCCCAGGACGCAACAGGACAGCACGGTAAAACAGTTGTTGCAGTTAGTTGGCCTGCCAGACATTGCCAAGCGTTATGTGCATCAGTTATCAGGTGGGCAGCAGCAACGGGTTGCGTTAGCGCGGGCACTGGCACCTCAGCCCAAGGTGCTACTGCTCGATGAGCCGTTCTCCAGCCTGGATGCCGAGCTGCGTGAAGGCTTAGCCAAAGAAATTCGCACGATTTTGCAACGGCTCAACATTACTGCTGTGATGGTAACACATGACCAAAATGAGGCCTTTGCGATGGCTGATATGATTGGCGTGATGGAGCTAGGGCAATTGCAGCAATGGGCTTCGCCTTACGAGCTATACCATAAACCGGCAAATCGTTTTGTAGCCGATTTTATCGGCCGTGGCGTGCTACTGTCCGGCACTGTGCTGGACGGGCAGCAGGTGCATACCAGCCTGGGTACATTTCAGCAGCGATATGTCAGTGCCGCTCAGCCTGGCGACCAGGTTGACGTGTTGATCCGGCCTGATGACATTGTGCATGATGATGCCAGTGGCGTTACTGCCAGAGTGACAGAAAAGGCATTTCGCGGGTCACATATTTTGTATCATTTGCAGCTTAACAGTGGTGAAACTGTTTTGTGTCTGGCACTTAGCCATCACAATCATGCTATTGGCGAACATATTGGCATCCGGCTTGATTTAGATCATCTGGTGCTGTTTCCCCGTCTGGTTCAGCGCTAGGGCTGTGCTGCTGCCGGCAGTAGTGTGTCGAGTATTTTTTGATACTGACCAGACTGGCGAAGTTCAGTTAAACCACTGTTAAAGCGATCCATCAGTTGTTCTGAACGCGGATCTTTTTTCGACAATAACAAATACATCGGTCGCTGCTCCAGTGCGGGCGTTAGCCAATCTATTTGCCCGGCGAACTCTGGCAGTTTTTGCTGTATCAGGTATAAGCCATTCAATTTATCGGCCGGTACTAAGTCTACCCGGCCTTTTGCCAGCATAAAGAATGCTTGTTCATCAAGCGCTACCCGCACCAAATTAGGCTGGCTTTGCAATAAACCGTCCGGTTGCAAATACCCCTGCACCAAGCCTAAGCGTATGCGTTGTTCGGCTAAATCGTTGTAATCCTGATAATGAATAACGTCGGCTTGTCGTTTGAAAAACACAATCTGATTAGCATAAAGTGGCTGTGAGTAGTAAAAATGCTGCGCACGCTCGTCATCGTACCAGGCGGCAATCAGACCAATGTAATTGGCTTGCTGGCTTTCATGGTAAGCGCGGGCAAACGGCATAAAGGTGGTGTCTATTTCAATGCCCTGTAGTGAAAATGCCTGACGCACAATTTCAGTCACCACACCTTGCTGTGGTAGGTCCTCGGCATAGTGTGGGTAGTAATTGCTGCTAGCCAGTTGCAGCATTTCCGCATTCGATGATGTTGTGTAGCAGCTGCTTAGCAGCATGGTTAAATAGAGGAAGCTTTTCACTGCATTCATTTGTCTGTCTACAGGTCTGTTTTGTGCCTATTAGTTTGGCATAAAGTTACAGATATGCTAATGAAATTTGCGTGATAAGTTGCATTGGTGCCGCTAGCCTAATGTTTTTGCTAAAAAATTCGGGCGCTAACAGATTTAACGCCCGGCATAACGTGAATAAATTACTCTTTTGGCTGTTCCAGCGGCAAGCTGGTGCTGGCTTCCGCATCTTGTTGCGGGCTGGCCAGCGTGGCGTGATCGGCTGTTACCGGCATGGCACGTGATTGCTGGTTAATCTGATAAATCTGTTCTGTGTTTGACATATCCTGCTGGTTTTTAATGCTGGCAATGGTTTCACGATCAGACAGGAAACTGCGGATGTCGTCTACGATGGCCTGCATTTCCTGCGGATTATCGACCATTTCCAGAATATGGCGCGGGTGTTCGACATTCTTAGCACCGCTATCGGCAAAGGTGCTACTTGTAATACGCGAACTGATAATCCAGGGTGTTAACGACGAGCGCATCACATAGTTTTCAGATGCGGTAGAATCATAAATGCCTTTACCGGTAGTCAGTTTACTTTGGGTATAGGTGCCTTCGCACTTCAGATACACTAACAGCGAGTTAAAGTTCAGCTCTGCCCAGAATGTATGGCTGTAGTTTTCCAGCATGCGGCCAAAGCTGTGGCAAATTAGCCAGCTAAACAACAGGCTCAAAATAAACTGGCTTTCATTAAACAGACTGACGATAAAATGTTGCGTTACCGCATCAGATGGCCGGACAGTGGCCTGAAACTCGCGCACCAGTGCCAGCACCGTTTGGGCTTCAAACAGCAGATAGAACAAAATAACCGGGCCGGCAAATAGTAATATCTGGCCGGTAACTGTGGCCCACAGCCGCAGTTGTTTAAACAGCGGGCTTTGCTCCAGCGGCGCGTAGGCGGGCTGGGTTTCTATCATCACCTCACCACTAAAATTGCCTTTGCTTTCAGATTGTTCATTCAGATTAGGGTTAAGTTCGCGGTATACCCGGTTCGGGATTTCCTTGTAGCGCCGGTTTGCCATAACAATATTATCGATGTTAACAAACAGCTCGCGCGGGTGAATGTTTTCCTGCCAGTTTGCACGATATTCGGCCACCTTGGTTTGAGCCTGAACCAGGGTAGTGCGTTGTTTCAGCAGCAGGAAAATAAGGGTGCCGCTGATGGCGGCAAATAATAATACCAGCAACAATTGGGGGGTTACGGCAAAGCTTTGCAGCTCAGATTGCTGCATATCGGCAACAAAACGGGCAACACTGCGTTGCTGTAGCAGGTAATTAATTGCCAGCCCGATTAATACCGGTGTCAAAATAGCAAAAGCCATAATCTTAGCTAGCTCCAGCTTACCCTGCGTTTCAATGCGGCTTTCAGCCTGACGATACACTGTACTGGCCGCCCGCCAGCTGAGAATTAAGTACACGACTAACACAAAAGAGAAAAACGGCAGCAAAATGTCACCGGTATCGCCGGCGAGCCCGGTTAAGCAAACAAATGCCGTCAGAGCGTAAGCGAGCAGTGCAACAGCTGTTGCGATAAGCGCGCCGGCAAAGCGTTGTGCCAGGTTACGTAGCGGGTAGGGCAGAAAGATTAATTTGGGTACCAGTGTGTGCACCAACCGTGAAATAAAGCCATCAGGTTCAACAAAGGTTTTATTCTTGCGTCCCATCAGCATTTCTTCTAAATCAATGCTTTTATAATGCGGTTTTTCCAGCTTGGCAGTTTCGCGTTCTGATTTGCTAAAGTTGGGCGCCAACGATGTGGGCACGCTGCGGCCAACAAAAAAGCGCAGCATCTGAAAAATGCCCCCACCCAACGCCCGTAAGCCGCCGGCCAACAGTGCAAAACCAATGGCAGCATAAATCCAGGCCAGCAGCTTATCCTGCTGCACCAAACTAACCACCTGTAATAGCGGGTAAATACCCAGCAGGCTTACCAGTAAACCGCGTATAGCTCTTAGCAACCCCTCTGCTTTAAACGGGTTACGGATCCCCAGCGATTCGCTGCCGTAATCATAAGCCATGGTTAATTCCTTTTATAAATCAATTTGTTGAATACGGCATTATCTTGCCTGAGTGAGCAGTAATTGCAATGCGTAACCGGATATATTTAGCTGAAAAAACGCCGTAGTGCGAACTAATTAGCCAAAATGAAAAAAGGGCGCCCAGTCACTGCAGCGCCCACCAGGAGAAATAAGGTAGCCTAATCTAACAAGGCGGCGATCTGTGTAGCGACGGCCTGAATACTGACGATACCATCTAAATGGCCCCAATCACCGGGGATTTCGGCGTAAAGCGGTGTGTTACCGGCAGCCGTCATGGCTGCGGCGCTGTGTTGACTTAACACCGGCGGCAGCAGTAGATCGCCGGTAGCCGGTAAAAACAGTGTTTTGGCTTTAATGTTCGCAACGGCCTGCTGCCAGTTGTCACCCATACCGGCGCGCCATAGCTGCGAGGCACGTACTAAATATAAAATATGATTCGCATCCTGATAGGTAGCCCGTGCTCTGGCATGTTGCATCAACTGCTGCCAGGCCGAGAAGGGGGCATGGATATCGTGCAGCGGGGCACTGTCTGCTGTCGGCGCCGGGTAACGCTGGTTAAAGCCGGTTGGAAACACGGCATCCTGCGTAATATAAGCTAACGCAGTGGTTAGCCCCTGCCACGGTTGGCCTTTGTCATAATAATTGCCATTGTGCCAGGCCGGATCAGCTTTTATCGGGTAAGCCCAGCGTTCTAGTTTAACTGCGGCAAAGGCGTCGATATAGGCGCTGCCAATCACGGGTATTAAGCGTTGCACCCGATCCGGATAGCGTACTGCCCATTCGATAGCCTGAAATGACCCCATCGACGGGCCAATCACGGCATGCAGCTTATCAATGCCAAGACTATCGAGCAGGGCCTTTTGCACTTCAACAAAATCGCCTATGGTGACGACCGGAAAGGTTAAACCATACGGCTTGCCGGTGGCAGGGTTTATTGTGGCCGGGCCTGTCGTAATAACGTTGTCATCAAAGACATTGGCGTTTACCAGGGTGTCGCTGCTAATAACATAAAATTTATCGGTGTCTATTGCTTTGCCTGGCCCGATAATAGCGTCCCAATAACCTGGCGCGGTATCGGTGGCCGCATATTTTCCGGCGGCATGACTGGTGCCGGAAAAATAGTGGGTGATCAGAATAACATTAGATTTTTCGGCGTTAAGCTGGCCATAGGCTTCCCAGCCAATGTTGACCTGAGCAATGCTCTGGCCGTTGGCAAAAGTAAAATTATCCAGCGTAAAACGCTGCTTTTGTACCAACTGCGTGCTGTCGTGCGCCGCGCTGCCTAAGCTGATAACCAGTAACAGAGTATAAAATAAACGCATAATGCTTCCTTATAGCCACTGAAATAGCAGAATGGCCAGCGCCGTGCCAACAACAGGCACGATGACACTAACCACAGCAACCGGCCAGTAGGCATTGTGATGGCTTTCACCACAGATAGCACGAATGGTGGTAACGACATAACCGTTATGCGGCAGTGAGTCCAGCGCACCAGAAGAAATGGCCACTACGCGATGCAGTTGCTCCGGGTCGACACCTCGGTCTAAGTAGTGCGGAGCAATCTCTGGTAGTGCAATAACCTGACCGCCAGAGGCTGAACCGGTTAAGCCGGCAATTGCACTAACGGCAACGGCTGCGCCCAATAGCTCAGGGCCGGGCAGGTGTGTCATCATATCTACCACACTGGCAAAGGCTGGGGTGAGTTTAGCCACTGAGCCAAAACCAACTACTGCCGCGGTATTGCCAATAGCCAGCAATGCGCCCAGTACACCTTCATTGGTAGCCGCTGTTGGGTTATGTAAAAAGCGGAAATTCAGCACATACAGGCTTATTACCCCACCGGTTAACGCCACAATTAACGCCGCTTGTTGCAAGCTGTCATGCAGCAGGAATGACAGCAACAGCACCACACCAAGTGGAATAATACCCATCAGCGGATGTGGCAGCGTACGGTCGGTAATAACCGGATCTGTGCTGCGTTGCGTAAACTGCTCGCCCTGTTTCACCGCCCGGCTAATCATCCACATCAGCAAGGTATAGCCCGTGATGGCCATAAAAATGGCAACAATAATACTGACCTGCCAACCGGCATAAGGGGTGGTGTTAAGGTATGGAATGGGGATCCAGTTCTGAATTTCCGGCGAGCCGGCGGAGGTCATGGTAAAAGTCACAGAGCCCAGCGCCAGGGCCGCCGGGATAAAACGCCGCGGCAGGTTGGCACCTTTAAATAAACTCACCGCCATTGGGTAAGCCGAGAATGCCACGACAAATACACTGACGCCGCCATAGGTTAACACGGCACAGGCCAGGACCACGGCCAATACCGCCTTACCCTGCCCGAGCTTGTTAACTATAGCCAGCGCCACGGCGTCTGCTGCGCCGGTGTGCTCCATTAACTTGCCAAACAGTGAACCGAGTAAAAACATTAAAAACCAGGCCGCGACAAAGCCGGAGAAGCCTGACATATAGCCATGCACGAAATCCAGCTTGTCAGTAACCTGCCAGAACGGAATGCCATTAGTCACCGCGACCAGCAGAGCACACAGCGGGGCAGTGATAAACAGGTTGAAGCCGCGCATGGTCAGTACAATTAACAAACCAAGGCCGGCTAGCAATCCGATAAGACTCAACATCTTGTTATCCTTATTCTCATTTTCGTTTAGTCTGATACAGGACAGCAGGCATCACCATAGTACTAAGGTACAGGTTAAAAATTCTGCGTTTGCGCCTACAGTAAGGCTACACAAATAACTAAAAGATAGTGTGAAATCAAACCGCAGGAGAGCCAAGATGGCCAATAATTATAATGATGCACCGCACAAGTTTAGTCAGACCCTACTTAAACCCAGTTTAATTGCCCTGGCGATCAGCAGCTGTTTTGCCGGCACGGCTCTGGCCCAGGAAACCGCCAAAGGCGCAGATGATGAAGTTAAACTGGAGCGGATTGAGGTTACTGCCCGTCGCACGGTCGAAAACCTGCAGGAAGTGCCTGTTGCGGTAACCTCGATTGGGGCCGCAGATATTGCCGAGCGTGGTATTGCCACTGTTGTGGAGATCCAGCAGTTTTCACCCAACACCACTTTACAGCAAAGCCGTGGTACAAACTCTACACTGACCGCCTTTATCCGCGGCGTGGGCCAGGAAGACCCGCTGTGGGGTTATGAGCCAGGTGTCGGTATCTATGTTGATGATGTGTATGTCGCCCGGCCACAAGGCGCTGTACTGGATATTCTTAATGTCGAGCGGATAGAAGTTCTGCGCGGCCCGCAGGGTACGCTATATGGTAAAAATACTATAGGCGGTGCGGTTAAATACGTTACCCGTGAAATGAGCGGCGATACCGAATTTGCGGTAAACCTGACAGCAGGTTCTTATAAGCAGGGTGATGTTAAACTGACCGGGCAAATTCCGTTGGTCGATAACCAGCTGTATCTGGGCTTTGGTTACGCTAACTTGCAGCGCGACGGCTACGGTAATTTTCTGACCTCTGACTTAGCCGGACAGGATGGCGAGAACTACAACAAAGACCTGCAGGCGTATCGTTTTACGCTGGAATACCGGCCAAGTGACGCGGTGTTTATGCGGTTGAATTACGATAAAACCGAGGATGACTCAAACGCCAAAGGCGGCTATCGCTTACTGCCCAGCTTGCTGACCGATGCGCCGGTGCCAGACAGTGTGTTTGACTCCTATACCAGTTTACCGACCTGGAATACTGTCGATACCGAAGGTGTAAGCCTGACGGTTAACTGGAATATCAACGACAACTGGACGTTAAAGTCTATTACCTCGCAGCGTGAAAGCTACTCTAAAACCAACATTGATTTTGATAACACCTCACTGCGTATTTTTGATGTGCCTGCCATTTATGATGATGAGCAGTTCACCCAGGAATTCCAGCTGAACTACCAGACCGACGGTTTTAAAATGGTGTCTGGTGCTTACTATTACACCTCCGAGTCTTGTGGTCAGTTTGAGGCGATTCTTGAAGTGTTTGGTAAGTCACTGGGTTTACCAGGGTTAACCCGTGAAGTCAGTGGTTGTAGTAATACTGACAGTACCGCGGTATACGCGCAGGGCAGTTACGATATTGACGATAAATGGTCGGTTACCGCAGGTTTACGTTATACCAAAGACGAAAAAGATGCTCTGGTACGCAACGGCCTTATTTTCGCGACAGTGTATCCGGAGTCAGGCTGGATCCCAGGCTATGTACGCCCGGATGGTTTAACCACGCCAATCGTGCTGGATGACACTGAAAGCTGGTCTAAGGTTACGCCAAAAATTGGTGTCGAATATCAACACAGCAACGATATGATGTTGTTCGCCAGTTTCAGCCAGGGGTTTAAATCCGGTACCTTCAATCCGCGCGCGACGGTAGCTGAACCTGCTGCAGATCCGGAAGATGTTAATTCGTTTGAAATTGGTATGAAAAGCGATTGGAACAATACCTTACGGATTAATGCCACCTTGTTTATGCTGGATCACAAAGATCGGCAGTACATAGCAGTTATTCCGGATGGCGACGACGCGACAGCATTGAATCAGCGATTAGGTAACGTTGGGCGTTCGGAAGCTACCGGTGCAGAGCTGGAAGTGACCTGGCGTGCCAGCCGCGAGCTGGAAATTTACGGTAACTTAGGCTTGATTGATGCAGAATTTAAAGAGGCCGTTACCTTTGTGCCTGGCACAGGACAAGTGGATATTTCTGATCGCTTCTCTGTAACAAATACGCCGGAAACTACCGCAAATATTGGCTTTAGCTATAACCTGATCACTGAGATTGGTGATGTAATATTCAACGGTAATTACAATTACCGCAGCAGCTATGCGCTGGTTGAGCTGGATAACCTGTTAACGCAGGACAGCTACGGTTTGCTTAACTTAGGTGTGACCTGGTTAAGTAATGATGGCCACTGGAGCGTTGCTCTGCATGGTAAAAACCTGACCGACGAAGCTTATCTGGTAGGTAACTATGCGTTTATCGCACCAGATCCGGCTAACCCTGGCCAGTATATTCCGGGCTTAGGTGGTGACAACACGCTAATTGGTTACTACGGCGCACCGCGTACGGTAAGTCTGAGTGTGGGTTATCGTTTCTAATTAACAAAACACTTGCCGGGGCGCCAGCCCCGGTACATTATGGGCCAAAAGGCTCAGAACCGGATTTATGATTGCTTTAATTGCTGACGACCACCCGCTGTTCCGGGTGGCTTTATCTCAAGCTTGCGCCAATATTCTCGGTAGTGACGCCCTGTTGCTGCAGGCACAAAACATGCAACAGCTGTGGCCTCTACTACGGGCTCACCCTGACACTAACTTTATTTTTCTGGATTTAAAAATGCCTGGCAGTGAAGGCTTTACCGGCTTAACCGCACTGCGTACGGAATACCCCGATGTGCCGGTTATTATGGTATCTGCAGAAGAAGAGCCAATTATCATCAAGCAAGCGATGACGCTGGGCGCCGCTGCTTACATTCCAAAATCGGTGCCATTGGAGCTGTTGTCTGAAGCCATTAGTGCAGTGTTAAACGGTGATAGTTGGTTGCCGGCAGAGTTGGAACTGGATGTACGTAATGCCAAACCGCTGATTGATGAAGACTTCGCCAGCCGGTTAGAGCAATTAACGCCGCAACAGTTCCGGGTGTTGAAAATGATTGCCGACGGTCTGCTGAACAAACAAATCGCCTATGAAATGAATGTACAGGAAACCACTATTAAACAGCATGTGTCGGCGATATTACGCAAACTGAACGTAAACAACCGTACATTGGCTGGCATTATGTTTGAAAAGCTGCGGTTGCCTGAGGCATTCTAACTACAATACGTGCGGTATAAAGGTACAAAAGCGTCAGCCGCCTTTACATAAACCACCGGCTGATTTTCTGCTGCAAAATTAACGGTAGCTAAAACAATCGCTTCTCAACATGGCGCGTGCTATGCATCCGTTGCGGGTGCTATAACTCCTGCATATTGAGGTGTTATGCGGGTTTCTGCTTTTTACAAAGGAGAACCTTGCAATGAACATACACAATGTCGTACGGCGCATAAGCGTCATTTTTTTTTCCCTCATGGTCAGCTTTTTAACTACAAGCCCGCTTTATGCTGCCATAAAAGCATCGATATCAGGCCCATCCCAGGCCCAGGCCGGTGAAACTGTTGTGCTAAATGGTATGCATTTCAGTCCTGGCGCCACGTTTACCGTTAACACTCAGCGCGGTGACGTCAGCAGCAATGAGCTGGTAACGGCGGACGCCGACGGTAAGCTGCAATATCAGTTATATACCTCGGCTCCGGGGAAGTACCTATTAAAGGTTAAAAGCGACAGTGGTAAGGTCGTTGCGACAACAATGGTAACGGTTCACGCGGTTGGAGGCTGAGATGAAACAGCTCTTAATCTGCGTATTTATGTCGCTTTTAACCACAGGTGCACACGCAGCCGCTTTACAGCAGTCGATAGCCTTTGTATCAAACCGGGATGGTAATGCTCATATTTACATTACCCGTGGCGAAAATACTGATAAGGCTCTGACAAAGGGCAATTGGAATAATACGCAACCTGCCTGGTCGCCAGATGGAGAATGGCTGGCGTTCAGCTCGGTGCGTGATGGTTTGTCCTCTGTATATATTATGCGGGCTGATGGTACTAAGCTGCAGCGGTTAAATAGCAGTCAGCTTTGGCAAACTTCTCCGTCCTGGTCACCAGACGGTAAAGCTGTAGCGTACTTTGCCCGCGATAATGCACAGCCAGGCGTCGAGTTGCATATTGCCTCGCTACAGGGGAAACAAGATGTGACTAAGTTGGCTATTGACGGGCGTGATAAAGGCCCGGATAGCCCTGTTTGGTCGGCGGATGCAATGTCACTGGCTTATTTAGCAATGAACGATGACGGCAAGGCGGATGTATGGGTAATTAATCGCGATGGCACGGATTCCCGTAATGTTAGCGAGGCAGTGTCAAAACGAAATAAAGCTCATCCGGCGTTCTCACCAGATGGTCGCTATCTGTTATACATCGCAGATATGCGGGGACATCTTGCCATTATTCGCACTGATTTGACGACAGGAATGTCCGTCAATTTAACCGAAGGTAAGCCAGCGGCTTATGAAACGCCACGCTGGTCGCCTGATGGTAGAAAGATAGTTTTTGCCAGTAGCCGAGAAGACCCCGGGTTGACCCGTATGGATGTGTTTACAATGAATGCCGATGGCTCAAACGTAGTTAATCTGAGCCAGCATCCGCACGAGGATTTCAATCCACACTGGACCGCAGATAGCAAAGCAGTGGTATTTACTAGCTTACGCAGCGGTACAGCACAAATCTTTGCTTATGATCTGCAGAAAAAATCTGCGACCCGAATAACAGAGAATCTTGCCCACGATATGGATCAGGTGCCGCAACCGATAGGTAGTACTACGTTCACAACTGCGGTCACTGCGTCAGAAGGAGAATGAGTTATGTATATTAATCAACAGCAAAGGCCTGCGCTGCGTGCTGCCGGCCACTTTGCGCTAGCCTTATTTTTCTGCTGTAGCACAGCAGCAATGGCGGCCAGTAAAACCTATACCTTAGATGCTGATTTTGCGCTGGGGCTGCTGGACGGTGTTAACTATGACGCGCCCAATAGTGATCAGTTGCAGCTTAATACGGTAGGTACCACCTTTCCGGTAGCCTGGATCGCCAACGCCGGCGAAGATACGGTTTCTAAATTTGATACTAACCTGAATAAAGAGATAGCCCGCTACCGTACCTGGTTCGGCCCTGCAGGGCAGCCGGGGCACTTTGCCCATTTAGGTGATGCCTATAGCGGCGCCGCTCCATCGCGCACTGCTGTGGACATCAACGGTAATGCCTATGTGCTTAACCGTCATTTTAACCAGGGCACTAGCAATGGCGGAGTGCTGCTGAAAATTCTGGCGGAAGGTTTTATTGACCGCAATGGTAACGGCACCATGGAAACCTCCGCTGACGCCAATAATGACGGCATTATAGACAACAGTGAAATGCTACCCATGGCGGATACTAATGCCAACGGCATTATTGATGAAAGTGAGATACAAGATGAGCGTATTGCCTGGGTTAAACGAGTGCCTGATGGTATAGCGGCACCGCTGCGGCCTACCGGCGTACTTGGGCGTGCTATGTGTATAGGTACAGATGGCAACCTGTGGGTGGGGTTGTTTAACGATCGTACCTACTACAAGGTCAGTTCGGCTGACGGTTCTACTATTATAGGCCCGGTGTCTACAGCACCAAGTGCCGGTCAACCTAACGCAGGGACCTGGACGCCCTATGGTTGCTTGATTGACGCCAACGGCACTTTATGGAGTGCTTCGTTGTCGGGCGTTCTTGGTAAAATTACCAACACCCAAAGTAACGCTGGTCCTTATACCGTAGCGTCTTTTTCGGCCGGTTTTAACTATGGTATAGGTTTAGGTAATGGCCGGGTGTATCTGGGCATTGCTAACCAGCAATTTAACCCGGCAACCAATACGTTTTCTGCAATTCCCAATATGAACATAGGCACAGCCGGCATAGTGGTGGATGGCAGTGGCAACATTATTGCCGGCCAGTCTACGGTGCGAAAAGTAGCCCCTGATGGCACTTTACTGTGGCAGGCTCCGCTGCAGGCAGGCGGTAGCAGCTCGGTCGGTATTCAGGTTGACGCCAATAATGATGTGCTGCAAATCGGCTTTACCAGCGCTGGTCGGGTACAAAAATATCGCGGTACTGATGGTGCACCGCTTGGTGTGTTTGCCGTGGGTAATATGCCATATACCTATAGCGATGCTACCGGTCTGGTTGCGCGGAATGTCACCAGTCCGACAGGAACCTGGACAGTAGTATATGACAGCGGCAGCAATGGTACAGCCTGGGACAATATCAATTGGAATGACCTAATTCCAGCGGATACCTCAGTGCAGGTCAGTTTCCGCGCGTCAGATTCAGAAGCCGGACTTGCTGCGTTAACCTATCAGCCAACCACGAAAGGCGGCGCGTTGGCGACCAATGGCCGTTATATTCAGGTTCGTACCCGGCTAAACGGTAACGAAGGCGGCGATTCGCCGGTTTTATTTGACCTGACGATTGCGGATGTCGATACCGGTTGTGATGTTAACACTGACGGCGCGACCGATAGGGTAGATGTAGGCCTGGTGCGGGCTGCGATTGGCCAGACACCAACAGCGGGAGATATCAGGGATCAGAATAGTGATGGTCAGATTACGGTAAATGACGCCCGCCTATGTGCATTGAAGTGCAGCTTGCCACGTTGTGCTGAAGCACCGTAAATGCATCTTTAACATAAACAGAGGGATACGATTATGAAGAAGTATATGCTAGCACTGCTGCTGTTGATCATGTTTACAGCAGCCGCACCTGCCCGGGCGGCTCTGATCTACATTTCGCCAGCGCAGCAACATGTGAATGTGGGCGACACGGTATCCGTTGATATATTCATCAGCGGATTTGCCGGAGAGATTGTCTCAGGTTGGGATTTAAACGTGCTTTTCAATGACACCATTTTGCAGGCGTCAGATTTGGTTTTTGATCTTGCCAACTTTATGGATGACCCCGACTTTGATGCAATTTATGACTTTTCGTTTGCGCCAGGAGATGTCGACAGCTTTATGGTGTCGTTTCTGTCTGATGCTGATTTAGCGTTGCGACAAACTGAACCGTTGCGGTTGTTCACCATTTCATTTCTTGCGTTAACCGACGGTGTTAGTCTGCTGAACTTTGGCTCTGATCCGGATTTTGAGTTGAATGTGGTGGGGCGAAACGGACAAAGTCTTAACTTGCAGCCGCGCGGTGCCTGTATCAGTGTTGGTCAGGGGCAATGTGTGGCAAGGGTACCAGAACCGTCTAGCATGTGGCTATTATCGCTTGCTGCCCTAATGCTTGTCAGACGAAGGGCTGGTCGTTAAAACACAGGCTCAGCCATTATTAATGTGCTGAGCCTTTTAACGTAACAGGCGCAGGAACAGTTTTTTCAGTGCTACCGGTTTGAGCGGCTTTAATAAGAAGTAGAAGCCGCTATTTAGTGCCTGCTCACGAATATGCTCACTGTGATCAGCGGAATGAATAATAACCGGCGCTCTGATACTGAAATGTGCTACCAGCTGCTCAGCCACTTCAACACCGGTAGCGTTGTTATCCAGATGGTAATCAAACAAGACGAGGTCGGGTTGCAAGCCTTGCTGAACGGCGGCTAATGCCTCAGCAGGTTGCGCCACGGCAGTGACGTTGATTTGCCAGCTACGTAATAACTCTGCCACAGCTGAGCGTAATTGTGGCTCGTTATCAAGGAGTAACACTGACTTACCGCTAAAGCTGGCGCTGAGGTCCTGGCGTGGTGGCGGCGCAGCCACAACAGGTTCGGCGGTGGCCTGCGGTAGCAGAATACTAAAACAGCTGCCTTTGCCGGGAATTGATGTTAGCTGTATGTGATGGCCCAGAATAGTAGTAATACGGCTGGCAATGGCTAACCCCAGGCCCAACCCGCGTTGGTCTTGCTGTTCGCCTTGCTGAAATTCCTCAAAAATACGTTGTTGGTCCTGCTTGGCAATACCGACACCCGTGTCTAACACGCAAATTTGTAAATCGCTGCCGCAGCGTTTGACGCCCAGCAATACCTTACCGGCCGGGGTGTAACGAATGGCATTAGCCAGCAGATTCTGAATAACCCGCTTCAGTAGTTTGCGATCGGTATTTACCGCCAGCTTTGACGGCAGGTAATGCAGTCGCAAGCCTTTTTCCTGTGCCAGCACAGCGGCGTCCCGGGCAATATCATCTAATAAGGCAGATAAACTAACAGTTTGTTTAGAGGCGCTAATAACGCCGGAGTCCAGTTTAGTCAGTTCCAAAATAGCGCCGAGCAATTCTTCTGCTGAATTTAGCGAGCTGATTAAATTTTGGCTTAATTGTTTCAACTCAGGTGTCGTTTGTTTATCGCGCAACAGGCTGGCAAACAGGGCTGAAGCATTAAACGGCTGCATTAAATCGTGGCTGGCGGCGGCAAAAAAACGATTCTTGGCCTGAGTACTGGCTTCAATTTTTTGTTGCGCCAGCTGCAGCTGTTGATTCAATTGCTGCAACGCGTGCGTGCGCTCGGCGACCCGCTGTTCCAGTTGTTGCTGGGTATCGATAAAAGCACTGACATCGGTATAGGTGGTAACAAAGCCACCGCCTGGCAGCGGGTTACCCTGCATTTCCAGCACGCGGCCATCCTGCTGGCGGCGTTGAAATTTATAAGCACTGCCTTGTTTGAGGTAGCTCAGCCGCTTTTGTATTTCGGCCGAAATATTTTCGCTGTCTATCAAACCGCGTTGCAGGTTGAAGCGGATCAGATCAGCGACCGGCTTGCCCACTTCAACTAATCCGGGCGGATAGCTGAACATATCGATATAACGCTGGTTCCAGGCAATCAATCTGAGGTCAGCATCAACCACACTGATACCCTGGCTAATATTGTCGATAGTCGAGCGCAGCAGTGCCTGATTAAACTGGAACACCTGGCTGGCTTCATCAACGAAACGGGCCACTGATTCCAGCGGTAACGCGGCGTGACGGCCAGTTGCATCCATGATTAACCGCATCGATGCACCACCGACCACGGCAGCTAAACTGCGCTCGGCTGCTTGCATCAGATTGGCCGGTGCCAGTTGCTGCAACTCATGTGGTTCTTTTAAGTTGCGCTGTAATAAACGACGGGCCTCATTTTCACCGGCAAAGCGTTTTACCAGCAGGTAGCAATCTTGTACTGAAAGATTCAGCGGTGGCCGCGGCTGGCTGTTAAGTTGGGTGCGTAAAAAACGGCCGCTTTCCAGCCACTCACCCACCCGTGTTACGCTAAAGCGGCTGAATAACAGTACCAGCAGGCAGTTAAGGCTAAGGCTGACCAGTACTCCCAGGCTGATAACATCAGCGTTCAGGCCAAACAATTGCTGGGGTGCCAGCTGTGTTATGCCAAAAGGCCCTTGGGTTAGCCAGGCATTACCGATTAAACCTGCCCGGCTTAGCTCAGGCAATAAGATAATATAGGCCCAGGTTGCCGCACCACCACATAGCCCCGCAATTGCGCCCTGACGATTAATCTTACGGCTCAAAAGCCCCAAAATAAGCACTGGGGCCAGTTGTGCGACCAGCGCAAATGCCATTAATCCGAGTTGTGCCAGGCCAGTTGCGGTGCCAATCCAGCGGTAATAAATATACCCCAGTGCCATAACAGTCAGCATGGCAATACGGCGCAGTGTTGCGACCTTAATGTGCTTGGCAGCGTCAGCCTGACTGGCGGGTGTGCGATACACCAAAGGGGCCAGCAACTCGTTGGTGATCATGATACCTAGCACTACCGTTGCCACCACCACCATGCTGGTTGCTGCCGAGAAGCCACCCAGGTAGGCGAGCAATGCAATATCGGTGCGCTGCGCTGCCAGCGGTAACTGCAGCACCACTAAATCAATATTGGCATCGGCACCCAATAACATCACACCTGCCAGTGCCAGAGGCAGGGTAAACATGCCCATTAACAACAGATACAGCGGAAATATCCAGCGCGCGCTGCGTAAATGGCCTAAATGCTGATTTTCGACAAAGGTGACATGAAATTGCCGTGGCAGACACAAGGTGGCGGCAAAGCCAAGTAGTACATGCAGCCAGTATGTATGTGCCGGCAGCGCTTGCTGTTGCACTTGCTGAACGGCTGGGCTGACGGCTGCCAGCTGGAAAATCTGCCCGACGCCGTCATACATGCCCCAAAATACAAAGGCACCAATGGCCAGCAACGCCAGCAGTTTAACCAGAGATTCAAAGGCAATGGCGGTCATCAGCCCCGGATTGGGTTGGTGGGCTTTGGCACTCTTACTGACAAATAGCAGCGCAAATACTGCCATCCACAAGCTGACATAAAGCCCGGTATCGGCGTACCAGGCGGTATTGGCCGCACTGCTGACCAGCGTATTAATGCTGGTTGATACCGCATGCAATTGCAGTGCGATATAGGGGATAACCGACATTAGTAAGATAAGGGTGGTAATAACCGCCAGCGCCCGCGAATGGCCAAAGCGGGTTGCGATAAAGTCAGCAACAGACGTAATGCGGTAGCGGCGGCAGGCAATGGCAATACGGGCAATAAGTTTAAAACCAAGCCAAAACAGCAAAAACGAGCCGATATAGGTAGGTGGCAGCCACCAGCCGTTAACTGCGGCCTGGGCCGTTACTCCGTAAAAAGCCCAGGAGGTACAATAAATAGACAGCGCAAAGCTGAACACCCAGGGGGCAAGCGGGTGCTTACTGTTAATGCGTTTGCCAAAGTGGCCAACACTAAACAGAATGAGTAAATAAACCAGCGAGAGCGCAGCGATGGTACCCAGACCAATGCTGCTGCCATTTAAAATCATAAGTTCAGGCGCTGTCATGGATTTTTAATTATCGCCAGATTGTGCCTGAGTTTTGTACCCCGGGCTAGCGTGCTGTCCAGCCACCGTCAAGTACCAGAGTTTGTGCCGTCATATGCCGGGCGGCGTCACTGCATAAAAATGCGGCGGTGCCGGCTATTTCATCGATACCAATAAAGGCTTTTTGCGGCATCGGAGCCAGCATAATTTGTTCAATTACCTGTTGCTCTGTCAGGTTATGTTCTTTCGCCTGTGCGGCAATTTGCTGTTCTACCAGTGGTGTTCTGACGTAGGCCGGGCAAATAGTATTGATGGTAAAGTTCTTATCGCCGTTTTCCAGCGCCACGACTTTACTAAAGCCCAGCAAACCGTGCTTGGCGGCAACATAGGCTGATTTTTCGCCGCTTCGCTCCAGTCCGCGAGTATCGCCTTCCTCGGTTTCAAAATCGTAGCGGTAAAGCGT
>JBFKFH010000005.1:0-31243 GCA_041618685.1 Rheinheimera sp. | reverse complement strand
GTGCTAAGCCGCACCCTGACCACCATGCAACAAGGCATACGCCAGCGTGAACAACAGCTGCTGTATAATGTGGAACATGACACCCTTACTGCTTGCTACAACCGCGCCGCCGTAGAACGCTTACTGCAGCCGTTGCTGGATAAGTTAGAGGGCAGCCTGCTGCTGGTAAATATTCAGCAGTTTAAAAACATTAACGATGTGCTGGGCTTCAGTAATGGTGATCTGTTATTGCAACAACTAGCCAGACGCCTGGGCCAGATAGCACCGGAACCTGAGCTACTGGCGCGTTTAGGTGGTGATGAGTTTTTACTGGTGTATCGCAATACCCTGTTGGCAAATCAGCTCAGGCCACTGCTAAAGCCATTGCTTGATGGTTATTCATTACAAGGCTCGACCATTAACTTAAAGCTAACCGCCGGCATTTATAATTTTGTGCCAGGCCAACTGAGCGTAAACGACGCTTTGCGCCGGGTAGATATCGCTCTGGACAATGCCCGCCGCACACCGGAAGGCATTGCTTTTTACCAGCAAGGCCAGGATGAAAGCCACCAACGGGAGCTGACCCTGATCCGCGATCTGCCCGCGGCGTTGCAAGGTGAGCAGTTTTTTGCGTTGTATCAACCTAAAGTCAATATTAAGCAGCAGCAGTGTAATAGCGCAGAAGCGTTAATTCGCTGGCGCCATCCTGAACTGGGGTTAATTGCGCCCGATCAGTTTATCCGCCTGGCGGAACATTCCGGCAATATTGGCTTGATTAGCCAGTGGATGTTGCAAACCGTCATAGCGCAAGCTGCTTTGTGGTGGCATAGCAGCACACCAATGCAGCTGGCGGTAAACTTATCCGTGTTTGACTTGTTAAATCCGCAGCTGGCTGATGATATTCAGGCATTATTAACCCGTCATCAGCTGCCGGGGGCTGCGCTGGCACTGGAGGTCACCGAAAGTGCAGTGATGGAAGACACCGACATGGTAATTGCCCAGTTACACCGGCTGCGTAACTTAGGCATTACCTTATCCATTGATGACTTTGGCACTGGTCAATCGTCACTGGCATACCTGAAGCAATTACCGGTACACGAAGTAAAGATTGATCGGGCCTTTATCAAAGACATTGAAAACAATAAAAATGACGCCTTGATTGTGCGCGCGACGACGCAATTGGCACACAGCCTTGGCTTCACTGTAACAGCAGAAGGCTTAGAAAATGTCGCCGGGCTGCAATATCTGGCCGACTGTGGTTGTGACAGAGTACAGGGTTACTTCTTCGCCCGGCCATTGAGTCCGCAACAGTTAGAACAGTGGCTTATCCAGTTGCCACAGCAACTGGCTCAAAGCAACAACATAGGGGCAAATTAAATGCGACCTGCGCTATTAGGCTGCATCGCCGCCGTTTTGTTTAGCAGCAGCTGTGTTGCTGGCAGCAAAATTATAGCCACAGGCGGCGCCACCTCAATAGAGGGCAGTGCTGGCGGTGGCATTGTGCCCTGGGCTGTGATCAATGGCTATGCCAGCAGTAGTGAATGGTCAGCCACTACCTTTGCCAGCCGGGTCGGAGTTGATGATTTCACGCTCAATAGTATTGGCGTAAGCGTCAGCTACGACAACAACTGGGAGTGGTCCTATGCCAGACAGACATTTAAACTGGACACACTGGGTGGTGAACTGGGACAGGATGTATTTGGCCTGAAGTACCATCTGGCCGGACAGCTGTTATATACCGCACTACCGCAGCTAAGCGTTGGGCTACAGTACAAGCAACACCGGGATTTTGCCTTGCCGCAGGCTGTTGGCGCCCGGCACGACAGCGGCGTAGATTTTTATCTGGCTGCCAGCAAGGTAATATTTGCCGCCGTTGCCGGACGCAACCTGTTGCTAAACACCACGGTGCGGGCGACCAAAGCAAATCAAACCGGTTTACTGGGTTTTGGCAGCGCGTCAGACAATAACTATCACTTGCTGTTTGAAGGCTCGGCAGCAATTTTATTAACTAACCAAGTTGCAATTGGCGCCGAGTTTAAACAAAAACCTGATGCGTTGGCTTTTGCAGCAGAGCAGCATTGGCGCGATATATTCGTGGCCTGGTTTATCAATAAAAATCTATCGCTAACCGGAGCCTATGTTGATTTAGGCAGTATTGCCGGTTTCGATAACCAGCAAGGTTTTTATCTGTCCATTGAAGGAGCCTGGTAATGATGAAGTGGATGCTGCTGGCAGCAATGTTATTGCTTGGAGCGTGCAGCCAGAGCCCTACCCCAAGCCTGTATCAGCAACTGGGTGGCGAACCGGGTGTGAATGCAATAGTCGATGGCCTGCTGGAACACATTGAACAAGACGCCCGTATCGTGCATCACTTTGCCGACACCGACATCAGCCGGTTTCGTCGCCTGTTGGCAGAACAATTGTGCCAGCTTAGCGGCGGTCCTTGTATATACACAGGTGGCACCATGGCAGAAAGTCATACCGGTTTTAACATTACGCTGGCAGATTATGATGCGCTGGTTGCTGGCCTGATCAACGTTATGCAACAACAAAACATTAGTCTTGCTGCGCAGAACCAGCTGTTAGGCTTGCTGGCACCCATGTACAAAGACATTAGTTACCGTTAACCGTGCAGCGCTTGCCAGCGCTGCACCTGCCAACCTGCCGGAGCAAAAATGCACAGTGTGGTTTTTCTTGATGCCGCCACCATGGGCGACGCTGATTTATCTGCCTTAGCCCGAGACGGTCTGAACCTGACTTGCTATCAGCACACTAATGCGGCGCAAATAGTGCCGCGGTTGCAGCACGCCAGTATTGCCATTGTTAACAAAGTAGTACTGACTGCTGAGATATTACAGCAGCTGCCACAGCTCAAGCTGATTTGTGTCGCTGCCACCGGGGTAAATAATATTGATGTTGACGCCGCCAACCGGCTGGGCATCCCGGTTAGCAATGTGCGGGGATACGCCGACACAGCAGTGCCACAACATGTGTTTGCACTGCTACTGCAGCTATGTAATAACGTTCAGCAATATGATCAGGCGGTCCGCGCCGGACGCTGGAGTCAAAGCCAGCACTTTTGCCTGCTGGACTACCCCATCACCGAACTTGCAGGAAAAACCTTTGTTGTTGTCGGCTATGGCGCCCTGGGCCAAGCCAGCGCCCGCCTGGCACAGGCTTTTGGTATGCGCGTGGTCATCGCCGAGCAGCCCGCCGCCAGCGACTGCCGCCCTGGCCGCATGCCATTTTTGACGGCACTGGCGCAAGCCGATGTCATTTCACTGCACTGCCCACTGACAGCAAACACCACTAAGCTGTTTAACCGGCAAGTGTTCGCAGCCGTTAAGCCCGGTGCGATACTCATCAATACCGCCAGAGGTGGCCTGATAGATGCTCCCGCGTTATTGCAGGCACTGCAGCAAGGCCAGCTCAGCGGCGCTGCACTGGATGTATTGGCACAAGAGCCACCAGACATTGACGACATCCTGGTAAACGCCGGGCTGCCAAACCTTATTGTCACCCCTCATATAGCCTGGGCCAGTGCGGAAGCACGCCAACGCATGCTGCTGCAACTGAGCGAAATTCTTGTTGCGTTTTTGCAGGGCGATGTTAAAAACCAGGTCTGGCCGACAACATAAATACAGGCTACACTGCGAAGAAAAAAAGCATCCCGCGCTATGTTCGTTAGATTAATCCTGTTTATTTTGCTGCTGCCTGCGGTGCAGGCGGCTGATTCGTTAACGTTGCGTTTAGCTGCCGCGTCAGATAATGCCGAGTACATCAGTAACCAGCTGTTAGCGCTGGCACCACACACGCTGAGCAGCGAAGACTGGCTGGTATTGGCTGAAGCGCAATTGCGGCTACGTAATAAAGACGCCGCTATGGACGC
Source organism: Rheinheimera sp. (assembly GCA_041618685.1). Lineage (GTDB taxonomy): Bacteria > Pseudomonadota > Gammaproteobacteria > Enterobacterales > Alteromonadaceae > Alishewanella. The sequence goes on along the minus strand of JBFKFH010000005.1, from coordinate 27,375 downwards.
AGCCAGCCATGCGCTGAACAGCGCAACAGAACCTTATTTACAGGCACATGGTTATCTGCTCAAAGCACAAATTTATGGCATCTTGTATCGCGATACGATTATGGCCATCTCGCAACTGGAGCTTGCCGAGCAATTACTACAACAGGCCGAAGATAGCGCCAGCCTGGCATTGTACAGTGATGTACTGCAAAACTTTGCTCAAGCCTATAATCAACTGGGTAATATTCCACAGGCAATTCCCTATGCGCAACGCAGCCTGGCACTAGCCTTACGTCAGCAACAACCCGCAGCAGAGCTAAAAGCGCGTATCACACTGGGTCGTCTGACCTTGCAGAACAACGCTTACAGCCAGGCCTATCAGCATCTTAATCAGGCGTTGTCACTGGCAACGCAATTACAAGATCAGGACGCGCTGGCCTCTATTCATCTGCGCCTGGGCATGGCTTACAGGAAGATTGATTATCACCCTCAGGCACTGCAACATTTATTGCAGGCAAAACAGCTATATCAACAATTACAACGCCAATCCAGCTACACCTATACCCTGATATATATTGCCGAAACCTACCTTGAGGATGCTAAAACAGCAGACGAAGCAGCCAGTTATCTACATGAGGCACTGGCGCAGGCACACCAGCAGGATGACGTGTTACGTGTCGCTATTACCACCTTAGGCTTGGGCCGGCTGGCTGCCTTGCAACAAAACCCGACACTGGCGCTACAACACTATAATGAGGCTTTACAATTTTTCCGCCAGCAAAATGTACTGACCTATTTGCAAGAAGCCAGTCTGGCACTGGCTGACTTATTGTTGCAGCAGCAACAGGTTGAGCAGGCACATAAGCTGTTGTTGGAATTAACACCGAAGCTGCCGCAGGCGGCGGCATATCTGCGTTATCGTTACCATGAACTGGCCGCGCGCATATTTGCCGCACAGGGCGACTGGCCGCAGGCTTATACCAGCCTGCAGCTGGCAAACACCCTGCGTTTTGAGCAATTGGCAGAGCAGAGCAAATTGCAATTAGATTTGATTAATCATGGCGTGCAACAAGCCGCTACCGACAACAAACTGCAAAATCAGTTAACGCAGCAAGCCCAGCTTAACGCACTGCAACAGCGCGATATTTATCTGTTGCTAAGCGCGGTGTTATTGTTATTGTTCACATTAGCGTTGCTTATCATACTGTTTAGCTGGCGACAGCGACAGAGCCGTTTAGTCGCGAAGGTCCCCTCGTCCGCCTGGGGTAAATTTTGTCAGCAGATACAACAACATTCCACCGACGAATCACTACATTTACTCGCCTATGCAGCTGATTTCAGCCGGCAATTAAAGCAACAACACGGCGAGCAGCATGTACACTACGTGTTGCAAAACTTCGTGCAACAACTGCCTGCAGACTGCGTACTGGCCAGTTGCATTTACGATGATGTGCTATGGCTGGCGGTGAGTGATAGCACGGTTAATATTGACAGCCTGCAACTACAAATACTGCAGCAACTGCAACACCTGGTGCCAGCCAGCATAGCAGCCCCTGCTTATTTGAGTTTGCAGCTACCACTTACTCAATTACTCTGCAAACCCTGGCTTACTATGGAGCTGAGCGCATTACGCGAAGCCCTGTGGCTAAGCTGGGCGTTATGCGCAACTCAACCGCCTGGCAATGCACCGCTCGTCATCGCTTTGCGCAGCAGCCAGCCGGGTGCCTGCGAATGGCGTAGCAACATGGTGCGGCAAGATCTGCTCAATGCTATCCGCCTGGGTAGCGTCCAGCTGTTATGCCAAGGCCAGCCGTTACCGGTAACCATAGCTGACAGCTTAAACGGATAAGCTGTCAGCTATGCCCGTTAATTGCAGCGCGGCTGGCAGTATATAGCTAACAGCTTTACGCGCCTTAGGACAGACGAAACGTAAACACACCGCCTGCAATGCCAGGCCGGTATTATCTTTATTGTCTTTGCCATATTGTGGATCACCCATAACCGGATGGCCAACTGCCGCAAAGTGGCGCCTGATTTGATGTTTTCGACCGCTGATCAGATCAACATCAAGCCAGCTTTGTCCGGTTGCCGCATCAAAATGGCGCAGCGTAAATCGGGTCAGGCAGGCTTTATTGTCAAGCGGTAGGCTGATTTCGCCCTGTTGTAACAGGCTGTCACTCAGCCGGCCTTTTACCCGGATCAAATAGTGTTTGCTAATTTTATGCTCGGTAATCAACTGGCTGAAGGTGGCTGCGGCCTGTTTGCTGTGGGCCAGCAGCATCAAGCCACTGGCTTCACGGTCCAGACGGTGCAACAAAAAAACCTGTCGTTTCGCAGCAAAATGCTGTTCAACCGCCCGCAACAACGACAGATGATCGCCCCATTCATTGCCCTGCGATAACATACCAGCCGGTTTAAACCACACACTGTATTGCTGCTGATCACTGATCAGCACCGCATTATCACAACTACGCTGTAGCAAATCGTCATCATAATGCAGCTGCAATTGCTGACCACTTTGCAATGCGGTTTGTGCCCGGCGCAGGCGTTTTTGCGGTTTGCTGCTTAGCAACACCGCACCTTTTGCCATGGCATCTTTCAGCCGGCCTTTTGACAACTCAGGCACCTGCAGGCTAAGTAATTCAATGGCGGTAGTACTACCCGGTGCCAACAGCGTGCGAACCAGTTTCATCGCTTTACACATCCTTTACGTTGATATTCAGGCGAAATTCATCGCCTCAGCCTGTAATAGTAACAAAGCAACCGGAGATACCGTTATGAAAAAGATCAGTCTGAGTCTATTAAGTGGTCTGTTATTCCTGCTGACACCAATGATTAATGCCGCTGACAGCAGCAGTGTCGAGTTACACAGTAGCACTCCAGCTGCACAGCAACACATTAAGTCTGCCGTAGCAACTCATCAATCCTATCAAAGCCATGTCTGGTTCCATCGTATTGAACTGCATCTGAGTGGTGATATTAATGCCAACGGTTACTATCACCGGTTGGAGGTAGAATTTGATGCCGATACAACCGAAGCCTATCAGCTGGTGTTTGCTGAATTTACCTTATTACCTACTCATGGTGCTGAGCGGGTATATTACACCAGTAGCGTATTTGAACTGTTTCGCCAAAGTAGTGATGACTGGCTGGCGGTTGACACCGTGCTGGAACATCACTTTGCAGCAGATGATTACCTGCTGACAGTCAGGCTGTTTGACGCCCACACCGGCTACATGCTGGCGGAGATATCCGGCTTTGACGATAGCAACCTGGATTACATTCCACTGGAAGATTATGCCCACGATAGCTACATCCCAAACAGCACCACCGTTGAGGTGTCGGCCGGTACCACTGGTATCTTGCTGCTACTGGCATTATGCTTAGTGCTAAGCCAACGCCTTTACCCAATATTACGCCGGAGCTGAATGAGACATCCGCTAGTTTACTTTCTTCTGCATCTGTTGCTGCTACCCGCACTGCACGCGGCGCCACTGCGCTTAACACTGCAGCAACAGCCCCAACAGGTGCAGTTTCATTACCACTTTGAATTTGAACAACAACCGCAGCAGCTGGCGTTTGCCATTGGCAGAAACACCCTTAGCAGCCATTTTCGTCAGTTTCGGGCCTTAAAACCTGCTCTGCTGCGTCAGTACTTGTGGCGCGATTTGCGCGCACACATCGCCAACTACCCCGGCGCCCGTTTAACCAGGCTGCCGGACAAGAACGCGCTGCGTTACCAGCTCAGGGCAAGCGAGACATTGTTGCCACAACTCGATGCCGAGCTGCAACAACTGCACCAGGAGCGCACCGCATTTTACCTGCAGCGGGAATATTATTATCAGCTGCTATTGCCATGGGGCGAGCAGGTTATTATTCCGGACCACCAACGCCTGATGCAGGATAGTTTGCGCGATTTATTGCCCGTTGCAACTGCCTGGCACCAGCAATTGGCCAATATGCCAACCCGCTATTCACTGGCTGCAATGAGCAACTGGATACAACAGATTCCCTATCAGGATTTGTCAGACCGCCAACGTTCTTCGGGTGCCAGCTATAGCCCGCCACTGAAACTGCTGCAGGAAAACCGCGGCGATTGCGACAGCAAGGCAGTATTGTTAGCGGCACTGCTACGGATGCTGTTACCCGATGTAAAACTGGCCATGGTGTATCTGCCACAGCATGCTATGTTGGCCGTGCAGTTGCCTGTTACGGGCGACGATATGACGGTAGAAATTGAAGGCAAGGAATACTTGCTGGTTGATGCCACCGGGCCAGCATCGCTGGCGCCGGGGCAAATTGCGCCGCAGTATCAGATATATACCCGTAACGGCCAGTTTGGTTATGTTTTACTCTGAATGGTCCGGTGTCTGATACAAGTTGCGAATTTTGTCGAACACCTCATTCCAGCCGTAGGGTACCCGCCGCACGCCTTGCGACTGCCCTTTTGACAACCGTTCAATATGCAACAATAAACGATTAGACGGTGACAAGGTTCGGTGCCGGTAACGGTATTGCATAACGATGAAAAAAACCGCCAGTAGCAACACGTAGCTAAACCAATGCCAGATAAACTCTTTTAACCCCGCAGCAAATAAACTGGTTTTCTGCTCCAGTAGCGCCAGCGACCAGGGCATTGTGTTTAGCCGCTGAATTTGCAGCATATGCTGGTCGACACGCTGTGGCGGTCTGGCCATTGAACTGTTGATCAGCTGGCCGGATTGATCAAGCAACATAAATTCTGCATCCGGATGCTGCTGATACATTGGCGTTAGCAGCGGCTCTAATCTGAGAGCAAAAACAAAACGCCCCAGTTTTTTATCCTCAGCATACAGTGGCAACATAACCGCGGCCTGCTGTGGCAAAAACTCAGCAAAAAATACTTGCCCACGCTCATAAGCCGGTTCTGGCAAAGTATCTTTGTGCCACTGCATCAACTGATCAGCAATATAGTCAGACCACTTTGGCAGGCCATTATAGACAAAACCCTGTTCCGACAAATAATACATGCCAATCAGATGAGGTTGCGTTTCCTGTGCCAGTTCGAAGTAGGGCTGTAAGCGCTGTAACATCAACAGTTCTTGGTTGATGCTGCCGTCTTCCAGTGTCAACGGCATTGGCTCTGCAACGCCGCTATTTAATTGCAACAATAACAAGGTGGCGTCGCTTTGCACGCCTGTCTGAGCAAACTTAACCAGTGCCGCCCGCCGTACCGCCTCCATAAACGCCAATACCGGGCTAAATTCGCTATCTAGCTGGCTACTTAGTGATGCCAACTTGACCTTGGTTTGCAGCACCTTGTCATCCACGCTGCGCAAATAGTGCACCGCGGCCCCCAGGCCTGATAACAGCAGCAACAATACAATACCCAGCACCGTACTGCGCCGGTATTCAATATAAACAGGATTTTTCATGCAACTCCTTTTGCATTTTCGAACCGATGCGGTGGCTATAACACCACAAAAAAGCCTAGTAGAACTACCTTAATAGTCAACCAGGCTTTTCCCCGCTTTGCCATCCCTATAAATTTGCTTCAGCAAAAGAGGCTAACCGGCTGCGCACCACACCATTCAGGTTAATAGTGGTACTGCCTTCAAAGTTCTTAAAACGCTCAACAATATACGTTAAACCTGACGTCACCGCGGTCAGATAATTGCTGTCAATTTGCGACAGGTTACCGGAGCATATCAGTTTGGTACCTTCTCCGCAGCGGGTAATGATGGTTTTTAATTGTGCAGCACTTAAATTCTGACACTCGTCCAGAATGACGATTGCATTTTGTATGCTGCGCCCACGCATAAAATTGACTGACTTGAACTGAATATTGGCCTTCTCCATGATATAACTTACGCTGGCATGCGGGTGCTCATCGGTTTTATGCAACACTTCCAGTGAATCCGTTATTGCCGCCAGCCAGGGGGCCATCTTCTCCTCTTCCGTTCCAGGTAGAAACCCTATTGATTCAGCAATTTCCGGTGTATTTCTGGTAACTATCACTTTGTCATACATACCTTTTTCAATCACCAGCTCCAGTGCGGCAGCTAACGCAATTAAGGTTTTACCACAGCCAGCCGGGCCGGTAAGAATGACTAAATCCATCTGCGGGTCTAACAATGCCTACATCGCCATCGCCTGGTAGATGTTTTTCGGCTGTATGCCCCAGGCATGCCGGTGCATTAAACGCTCATAACCAAAATCAACAATACGAATTTCTTTTTCGCTGATAGCCACCACCTTACCCGCAAAACCTTCGGCTTCGTCAATCAGGTATTCATTCAAATAAGCATTGGGCAGGACACTGCGATCAACAACATGGAAGGTTTCACGCCCTTCGTTTTCACTGCGGCATTCACCAACCTTGCTCCAAAAATCACCGGGAAACTTATAATAGCCTTTGTAAAGAAAACGCACGTCGTCAATCAACTGATCTGTACGGTAATCTTCGACCAGTTTTAACCCGGCGCCTTTTGCTTTTAGGCGCATATTAATATCTTTGGTGACCAGTATGACCTTGGTCGGGCTTTTCTCCCGCTGCAGGTAAAGTGCGGTGTTAATGATAAGATGGTCGTTTTCGCCACCTGGTAAACCCGGAATTTCGTCGGTGATATGATGGTCGTTGACAATAAACAGATGGCCGCCCTGTTTTTGCTCTCCCTGTTGCGGCATAGCCACGCCTTGCAGCATCTGCTCAGGCGAAGCATCCTTTAGCACATCCTCCAGTGCCCGAATTGCCACTCGGGCGTCGCGGCTGACGTCTTTATTGCGGTCTTTAATATGATCGAGTTCTTCCAGCACAGTCATCGGGATAACAACGTCATGTTCTTGGAAGTTTAGGAAGGCAAAAGGTTCGTGTAACAGAATATTGGTGTCGAGAACGTAGATTTTCTTATCTTTGCTTTTTCTTCGCGCCATACGGCTCTCCTCTTCGCCTGACTCAGATTTGTACCTGTGTCACAAAATAAGCATAGTGCAACCGGCAAACTTTGTCCGGCCAATACAAAAAATGTGCTGTAACTTCAATCATTCATACTGTGCCTGCGTGGTATGGCAACTTTATGACACAACAAGTTGCTGCATTGAGTGTTAATTCCAGATGCAGGCCAGGCCGATTCCTAGTACCATAGCGCCCCCGTTTTAGCTGATAGGTACAAGATGAATTTTGCTCTGGGACAACGCTGGATTAGCGATACAGAATCCGATTTAGGCTTAGGCACGATAGTCGCACTGGAAGGCCGCCATTTGACTTTGCTATTCCCTGCCAGTGGTGAAACCCGCGTTTATGCTCAGGCCGAAGCGCCGCTGACCCGGGTGCAATTTAATGTCGGTGACGAAATAGCCAGTGCTGACGGCTTCAAGTTGCTGGTCAGTGCAATAAAGCAGCAACAGGATACTTTGCTGTATTGCGGTACGCGCCTGTATGACGACAGCTATGTTGAGCTGCGTGAAACTTTTCTTGATCACTTTATCAGCTTTAATCAGCCACAAGATCGGCTGTTTGCCGGCCAGATTGACCGCTTTGACTGGTTTACGCTGCGTTACCAGGCCTGGCAACATTTACATCAGCAACAGCAAAACCCTTTACGTGGCTTATCCGGCCCACGTGTCAGCCTGATCCCACATCAGCTGCATATCGCAAATGAAGTATCTCAGCGCCATGCGCCACGCGTATTGCTGGCCGACGAAGTGGGCCTGGGTAAAACCATTGAAGCCGGTTTTATTATTCATCAGCAGCTCATCAGTGGCCTGGCCAGCCGGGTGCTGATTGTCGTGCCCGACTCACTACAGCACCAGTGGCTGGTAGAGATGCTTCGTCGATTCAACCTGCATTTTGCCGTGTTTGATCAAGAACGCTGCGAACAATCACTGCTGGATAATCCAAACCCGTTTGATACTGAGCAACTGGTATTGTGCAGCCTGGCATTTTTAAAGAACCATCCACGCTGGCATCAGCTGGCGGTTGCCAGCCAATGGGATTTATTGGTTGTTGACGAAGCGCACCATCTGCAGTGGAGTGAAGCAGACCCCAGCGAAGAATATCAGCGGATCAGCGAGTTAGCCGCCAATACCGCAGGCTTAATTCTGTTAACCGCCACACCGGATCAGCTGGGCCATGAAAGTCATTTTGCCCGGTTAAAATTGTTAGACCCGGCGCGTTTTCACAGCTACAGTGCCTTCTTGCAAGAAGAGCAAAGCTATCAGCACATCGCCACAATTGCCAAACCGCTGTTAGAGCAACGCCGGCTTAGCGCCACAGAAGCCAGCGCATTGACCGACGCGCTAAGCGAAACGGATATCAGAGCGCAACTGGCGCTGCTAAGCAAGGACGATACTGATTATACCGAGCAGGATTGCGAAGCACAGGCAACAGTGCGCCAACAGCTGCTGTCTCAATTGTTGGACCGACATGGCACCGGCCGGATTTTATTCCGTAACAGCCGCGCCAACGTCAAAGGTTTTCCGCAGCGCCATGCCCATCTGATACCTTTGCAGCTGCCTGAACAATATCAAAATGCATTGAAAGTACATTTCAGTCTCAATCCTTCGCTGACAGAAGCACAACGTATTAGCGCCAACCTGTTTCCTGAACAGGTATTCCAGCAGCTGGATGCGCAAAGTAACTGGTGGCAATTTGACCCCCGGGTTGAACAGCTGATCAGTCTGCTGAAAAGCCACAAGCATGATAAGTTCTTACTGATTTGTGCCCGGGCAGAAACAGCCATTGCGCTGGAAGAGGCCGTCAGAGTGCGTGAAGGTATCCGCGCGGCAGTGTTTCATGAAGGCATGAGCATCCTGGAGCGCGACAAAGCTGCAGCCTATTTCGCGCAGGAAGAATACAGTGCTCAGCTATTGCTCTGCTCTGAGATTGGTAGCGAAGGCCGTAACTTCCAGTTTGCCCATCATCTGGTGCTGTTTGACCTGCCATTGAATCCGGACTTGCTGGAACAGCGCATTGGTCGTCTGGACCGTATCGGTCAGCAAGCCGATATTCAATTGCACCTGCCGTACTTTACTAATCATAGTCAGCAGGTATTACTGGACTGGTATCATCAGGGTCTCGACGCGCTGGAGCACACCTGTCAAACAGGCCGTAATATATTTGAGCGCGTTGCCGGCCAGTTATTGCCAATGCTGGCCGAACAAACTGTCGATAACACTGCTCTGCAACAGCTGATAAGCCACACCCGCGAGCTAAACCAGCAATTGAAAAAACAATTAGAACAGGGCCGGGATCAGTTACTTGAAATCAATTCTGCCGGCGGTACTGCGGCACAGCAATTGGTGCAGCAGCTAAGCGCGCAGGATAATGACACGGCGCTGCCAATGCTGATGTTTAAGGCCTGGGATATGCTGGGGATCAATCAGGAAGATCGCAGTGACACCAGTATTATTCTGACTCAATCTGAACATATGCATTGCAGCAGCTACCCGGGGCTGGGTGATGACGGCGTAACAGTTACGTTCGACCGCGCGACCGCACTGGCGGAAGAGGATATTCAGTTATTAAGCTGGGACCATCCAATGGTACGCGGCACACTGGATATTTTAACGACAGAACCTCATGGCAGTAGTTCCGTGGCAATTCTGGCGAATAAAGCACTGCCGGTAGGCAGTTATCTGCTGGAATTTAACTTTATCGTCGAAGCCAGCGCGCCGGCTGCGCTACAACTGAACCGTTATTTACCCGCAACGCCAATACGTTTACTACTGGATAAAAGCGGCAATAACCTGTCGGCCAAGGTAAGTTTTGAGCAACTCAACAAGCAGCTCAAGCCTATTGGCCGGCAAACCGGCAGTAAATTAGCCGGTGCGCTGCAAACCCTCGTGCATCCGTTAATTGCCACCGCAACCCACATGGCTGAAGGCCAGTTAGATGCGACAATACAGGCCGCCAGTTTGCGTGCACAGCAAGCTTTGAGCGAACAACAACATCGTTTGCTGGCGCTGCGTAAATACAACCCGTCAGTGCGACAGGACGAAATCACCGCACTGCAAGAGCAGCAACAGCAGCTGGCGCATTATATTAGCAAAGCACGGTTAAAGCTGGATGCACTGCGGTTGATAGTTGTGAGCCACGATTAACAATGCTGCTGCACTATGCGCCACCGATGTCACCCTACCTGGATATTTTGTATCAGGATGATGCATTGGTGGTATTCAATAAACCCAGCGGCCTGCTGACGGTGCCAGGCAAAGCAGCTGAACATAAAGACAGCCTGGAATACCGGGCCAGGCTGGTTTGGCCCGGGATCCGTGTCGTACATCGGCTGGATATGGCAACCTCCGGCATCGTTGTTATGGCGTTAACACTGGCCTGTCAGAGAGAACTAAACCGGCAGTTTCAGCAACGCGAAACCAAAAAACATTATATAGCCTGTGTTGCCGGCATTGTTGTGCCAGATTATGGCAGTATTGATTTACCATTAATTTGCGATTGGCCCAACCGGCCAAAACAAAAAGTATGTTATCAACATGGTAAACCGTCGCTGACGCATTATCAGGTACTTCAACGATATGATAATTACAGCCGGTTAAAACTCATTCCGGTTACCGGACGGTCACACCAATTGCGGGTGCATCTGCAATGGTTGGGGCATGCCATCTTGGGTGACAAATTCTATGCCTCAGCACAAGACTTTGCTGCTGCATCACGGCTGTTATTACATGCCGAACAACTACAGTTTAATCATCCTGACACTGGTAAATCTTTTCTGTTTTCTACCCCCTGCCCGTTTTAATCATAAAAAACTCATTATTATATTAACCCAAGGTTCATTTAACTAAGTTAATATGGCCAGTATTATGTTGTCAGATAATTAATATGTACTACTTTTTAAATAATGCACTTAACAGCCACATTTAATAATAAGCTGACAAGTGTCGGGTGATATCTAAGGAGATATGGATGAAACTTACAAAAACATTTATCGCAGTTGCTGCTGCTCTGCCACTGTTTAGCGGTGCGGTAATGGCAAACGACGTTAGCGCTACAGCATTAAAAGAGCGCGTATTTGGTTCAGTATTCGCAGAATACTACATGCCAGACACTGACAAAACCGAATCTGCAGCCTGGAACTACATGGAAAAAGATTGGGGTTACGGTTTTGAGTTAGGCTATTACCTGACAGAGAACTGGGCGTTACGTGCAGAATATGCCAAGCTGGAATTACAATCTAAACTGAATGGCTCAGATGCAGATGGTAAGCGTATCGGTATCGATGCGATGTATCACCTGCCACAAATGCCAGCAGTATATTTAGTAGGTGGTCTGAAGCGTATTGATGCGGTACAAAACACTACTGCGTTTAACGTTGGTTTAGGTTACAAGCACTTTTTCAATCAAAACTTTGCGCTGTTTGCTGAAGCGAACCGTTACCAGGGTATCGATGAGACTTATGCTGACGCAGGCATCAAGTTGGGTATGAGTTATGTGTTTGGTACGGCAAGTGCTGCTCCAGCACCGGCACCGGCACCTACGCCAAAACCAGCACCAGTAGCGCCAGTAGATTCAGACGCTGATGGTGTGGTAGACACTGCTGACAACTGTGCGGCTACTCCGGCAAACCACAAAGTGGATGCTGTAGGCTGTACCGTGTATGAAGAAACAATGGCTGCGGTAGGCGACATTGATATTGAAGTGCGTTTCCCATTCGACTCTGCAGTTGTGCCTAAGAGCCAACGTGCAGATGTTGAAAGCCTGGGTGCCTTTATGCAACGCTTCCCAGAGTCAACTGTCCGCATCGAAGGTCATGCGTCAAATGTTGGTAAAGCAGACTACAACATGCGTTTATCAGAGCGTCGTGCCAAAGCCGTATCGGATATGCTGAAAAGGGACTTTAACATCGCTGACAGCCGCATTACTGCGGTAGGCTACGGTGTAACCCGTCCACGCGTTGAAGGTAATACTTCTGCAGCACATGCTGCGAACCAGCGCATTGAAGCTAAAGTTACCGCTAAAATTAAGCAACCTGTACTACGTTAATCACACGTAGCACTAAAAAGCCGCTGAATATCAGCGGCTTTTTTATTTTTACTGCCTTTATGTAAAAATTCTGACTGCACGAATGAAATAAGCTGTGTTAGCATCCCCTTTTTGGCGTGCAGGCTTGCCGCCAACTTAGGTGTAACAATACCCGCAATACCAATGCAAGGATCGGGTTATGGTGACGTGGGTTCGGAGTTTATTATGCTTAAATATCATCACGCATTATGCCTGGTTTGGCTTGCGACTGGCTTCTTTGCGTCGGCACAACAAGTTTCGCTCGCTTCACTTCAGGCCAATTCCCATGTTTGTAATGCTGAAGCAGAAGTAGCACGTCTGGTTCAGAACGAACAACTGCAGGAAATGGCACGGGCACTGGTCGAATTCAAACCCACTCAGTATTGTTTTATTCTGCCGGACGCGCCCAGCGTTACCGTGCTGGAGCGCCACTCCGGCTATATAAAATTTGATTACAAATCCCAGGTGCTATACACATTCAGTAAATACGTTGCAACCGAAGCGTCTGCGTCGAATCACTTCTAAAGCCAGACACGAAACGGCCGATAACAGCTTACCGATGGTTGGCTGTGAGCTTCTTTAATGCGATGTTTTATCCCCGCTGCACTGCTGGCATGCTTAACATTGCTTGCCGCACAGGCAGTGGCTGCACCTTATAGTACCGAACAAAATGCAATCGCTGATCTGACACGCCAGCTGCCTGCCGATGAATTCCTTGAATTAACTGCACAGCAGCAACCCTTTACGCTGCTGCAGCGCGAGAATATGACCAGCTATACCAAGGGTACTGCGATTCTTTTGCCAGACGCCAGTGAACATGCAGCCAGCCCGAAACATATCGACCTGCTGCGCCAGCAACTGACAGACTATGGTTGGGTTACCTTATCTTTGATGCCGCCAGCCCTGCCTGCTGAGCTGGCTGCAGACAGCCTGCCCGATTATCAGCAAATTCTGCGCGAACGGGTTAACGCGGCCCAGCAGCAGGCGCAACAACACAGCGGCGTCACTATTGTTATTGCTCAAGGCAGCAGCGCCGCTCTGCTAAATCAGCTTTATGCGACAGAGCAGCTGACGGAACCTGCTGCCTTTATTATGTTGGGCGCCTATGTCAGCGATAACGAATTGAACCTTGCCTGCACGCAAGCTCTGGCTAAGCACCAGATACCCACGCTGGATATCAGCCACCAGCAAGACAACAACATGGTGATCAGCCAGTTACGGCTCAGACGCCAACTGGTCAATAAGCACCTGAAAGCCGTTTATCGGCAACGGCTGTTAAACGGCTCTGGCTATAATACTGACGCACAGCAATGGGTATTCCAGGAAATAAACGGCTGGTTAAACTCGGTCGGTCTGTAATCGGTTAGTTTTTGCTGCGCTGCTGTTTAATCAATTCATAAGCCGCCTGAATGTCCTGTGTCCGGCGTTTGGCTACCTCCAGCATTTCAGCAGGCACACCTTGTGCCATCAATTTATCCGGATGGTGCTGCGCCATCAATTTACGATAGGCTTTTTTTAGTACTGCCTCCGTTACGGCCGGTGTTACACCCAATAGCTGATAAGCATCAGCCAATGCATTACGCTGACTTTGATGGTTATTGCTTCGTGCGGAAAAGCGGCTTTGTGCCTGATAGGCCTGCAACAATGTATCCAGTTGTATGGCGCTGAAATTAAGGTAGCCCGCGACTTGTTGTAGCAAACTATATTGATTAGCCGTCATCTGGCCGTCTACACATGCTGTGCTAAGTTGGATTTCCAAAAACAATTGCAGCACATCTTTACGGCGGCGGTACTGGTAATAAAACTGCTGTAACTGCTGACGCAGCGGAAAATTAACCGCTTTACCATCACGAAAGGCGGCTTGCGCTTCTTTTTGCTGACTCTGCGTCAACCCAAGCTGCGTCATAAACACCTGAGCCTGCTGAATATGCGCAGACGTCACTATGCCGGTGGCCTTGGCGATATGCCCCATCGTCGCAAAGGTGGTATAGCGAAACAGTCCCTGTTCGTCAGTGTTATCGCTGAACAAGCCACTAAAGCCACCATTTTGTTCAAATTGTTGCTTAAAAGCTCTGTCAAACCAATGACCAACTATAACGCCAAGTATTAAACCGGGTAGCTTTAGCAGTGCCAGACCAAACAAAGCCCCAAGAATTTTACCCCACACAACCACACCTTTTGCCAGTTTAAATTCAGCCGGATTTGCCACAGCATAGCCGGATGCGAAATACCGACAGCACTATATCGGATTAGCAGGATTTCTAAAATTGATTTATCATAGCAAGTCCGCTGTGAAGATAACGCTATTAAAGCAAAAGTAAGGCAAGAGTAACTGCATGAAGCATGGGTTAGCTGTGATTTTTTTATTTCCGATTGTCACCGCCTGCTTCCAGGTTCATGCTGAAGCCGAGCCACCGGCGATGTGTTACCTGCCAACTCAGCCACCTGCATCATTAAGTCTGCTGGACGCTACCGATCCAACCATTCGCATTGCGTCAGACAATGTTGATTTAACTGACAATAAGCACGCGCAATTTGATGGCAATGTTGAAATAAGCTATCGCGACACCTTGCTGCTGGCCCCCAGAGCACATTTCAGCAGCAGCACCCAAACGATGAATGCCGAAGGCGGTTTAAACTACTTTAATAGCGCGCTACAAGTAAGCGGCAGTCACTTTAGTGCAGACCTGCGACAAAATAAAGCCAGGCTGGATGATGCAAGTTACCGGTTTTTAACCCAGGCTGGGCGCGGGTACGCCCAGCAACTCACTGCATCTGAGCAGCAAGTACTATTAGATCAGGCACTGTTTACAACGTGTCCTCCGAATGACCAGAGCTGGGCACTGCACGCCAGTGAAATCAACATCGAAGCTGCTGAAGGCTGGGGCGAAGCCCGACATGCTGTGTTCAAAATCATGGATGTTCCGGTATTATACCTGCCTTATCTGACCTTCCCGGTTAACGATGAACGTCGCAGTGGTGTCTTGCTGCCAAAATTTGGCAGCTCACAGAAACTTGGTGTCGACTTTGAGTTACCCTACTACCTGAACCTGGCGCAAAACTACGATATGACAGTAACACCGCGTTATATGAGTAAGCGCGGCGCACAACTCAAATCTGAGTTTCGCTATCTGACTGAGCAACAGCAGGGGATCATGCAGCTGGAATATTTGAACTCCGATAATGACAAACCCGACAACTTTGGTGCCCGGTATTTAAGCCATTTAAGCCACCTGAGTGATTTCACTCCCGAGCTCAGAGCCTATGTTGACTTTACGGATGTCAGTGATGACGCATACCTGAGTGAGCTGGGTTCGGATTACAGTAATCAGAGTGATACCCAGTTACTGCGTGAAGCCGCTATTAGCTACTACGGTGAGCAAGTGCACTCTGAACTCAAAGTGCAGGGATTTGAAATTCTGGGTAATTATCATAAGGCCTACAGTGCCCTGCCTGAGCTGAACCTGTCCTCAGCGGCACCTTTATCTTTGCTACCTGGTTTGAATTTTTCCTGGCGTGCGCAATATGCACACTTTCGTAACGAACAGGCTGCCGTCAATTATGCAGATCGCGTACATCTGGAGCCCTCGATTGCATTACCCTTTATTACGCCTGCGTTTGAAGCGACTGCAGAAGCAAGCTTGCTGTACACCTACTACCAGCAAAACGTCATTGACAATAGCAGTAATGTTGCCTCTGAGGTCAGCCGCACTGTGCCTAAAATACGGCTGCACACCCGAGTTAATTTAGAACGTGAGTACGACTGGTTTGGTGAGGAAGGCTTGCAAACCTTCGAACCGCAGGTCCAATATTTGTATATCCCCTATCGTGACCAGAGTAACATCGGTTTATACGACACCACCCGCTTACAAGATGACTACTATGGTTTATTCCGCATCAATCGCTATTCCGGTCTGGATCGGATTAACGAGGCCAATCAGCTTACCGTAGGCTGGACCAGCCGGTTTTATGACAACGTAGATAATGAGATCTTTCGTTTCAGTCTCGGGCAGATATTTTTTCTGGCAGAGCCTGGTATTCAGCCTGACGAGCAGAACGATCTTAGCTCAGCTGAATCTATGCTTGCTGCCGAGCTTATTTGGCATTGGTTCCAAAAATGGTATTTTAGCTCGGCATTACAGTATGACGTTGACAGCGACGACGTGATGAAAAGCAGCGCGTCTCTGGATTACCGCGCCAGTGATAAAAGTTTGTTTCAGTTGAACCATAGATATAGCCGTGCAGTCTCAGGTCTGGAAATACAACAGCTGGGCGTGCTTGGCACACTGCCGGTAGCCGATAATTGGCAGTTGGTTGGTAGTTACTATCGTGATTTGACAAATCATCGTATGATAGACGCCAGTTTTGGTGTGCAATACGAATCATGTTGCTGGGCATTGCGTCTGGTAGCTAAACGTCAGATCCTAACCGACCTTGAGCTACCGGTGGGTAATTTCACTCAGGCCAGCCAGCTCGACAGCAGTATAGGTATACAGTTTGTCCTCAAAGGCTTTGGCGACAGCGCCGGTTTCGGTGTAACGGATATGCTATCTAATGGCATTTTCAGTTACCGAAGACCGTACTTATTAACCAATTGATGTAGGAATTTATGAAGTTATCACAACTAATCACGACAGCACTGCTGTGCTGTGTCAGTTTTAGCGGTCTGGCTGTGGAGCGCGAAATTGATAGCGTTGCAGCCATCGTTGATAACAGTGTCGTGTTGGAAAGCGATATCACCAACATAGTGGAACGCGTTAAACGCAACGCAGCTGCGCAAAATCAAACGTTACCGTCAGACACTGCTTTACGTACACAGGCACTTGAACGTCTTATTCTTAGTAGTTTACAGCTGCAAATGGCGCAGCGCATGGGTATGCAGATCAGTGATGCTCAATTGGATGATACCATCCGTAACATTGCCCAGAGCGAGAATCTGACACTGGAAGCCTTTCGGCAAAAAGTTACTGCCGAAGAAGGCAATTATGAGCGTTTTCGTGAGCGCCTGCGCGAAGAGATGATCACCGGCGAAGTTGTGCGCGCTAACGTACAGCGTCGGATCTACATTAGTCAGCAGGAAATTGACAGTGTAATTAAAATGATGGAAGAACAAGGCGCCAGCAATGAGCAGTACAATCTGGGCCATATTCTTATCGCAATTCCCAGCCAGGCGACAACAGACGACATCAATAGTGCCAAAGAGCGCGCTGATAAAGTGATGGAGTTACTGCGAGACGGCAGTGACTTTAAACGCATAGCTATTGCTTCATCCTCCGGTGCCAATGCACTTGAAGGCGGCGATTTAGGCTGGATGAACATCAATGAAATGCCAACTTTGTTCTCGGAAGCGATCCGAGGTCGCAAAAAGACGGACATTATTGGCCCGATACGTTCTGGTGCTGGCTTTCATATATTAAATATTTTTGATATTCGCGGTGAAAACGTGGCTGATATCAACGAAGTAAAATCGCGGCATATTCTGATAAAACCTTCAATAATTCTGAGTGAAGAGCGCGCCCGCAGTATGCTGGCTGACTTTGCTGCTAAAGTGCGCAGCAATGAAGCCGACTTTGCCGAGCTGGCGAAAAAACATTCTGAAGATCCCGGTTCCAAGTTAAATGGCGGCGACTTAGGCTGGAGTGAGCCGTCAGTGTTCGTACCTGCCTTTCGCGACACTTTAAACCGGTTACAGATCAATGAAATCAGCGAGCCGTTTCGCACTGAACACGGCTGGCATATCGCGCAGGTGTTAGATAAGCGGACTGTTGACGCCACTGCAGATAAAAAACGCGAGCAGGTGTACCGGATGATTTTCAACCGACGCTTTAATGAAGAAGCGACTAATTTTCAGCGCGAATTACGCTCAGAAGCGCATATTGAAGTGATGTCGGAGAACTAATGACACTGCGTATTGGCGTAACCCCCGGCGAACCTGCAGGCATAGGGCCGGATCTGGTGATAAAACTGGCCCAGCAAGACTGGCCGGTTGAACTGGTCGTGTGCGCCAACGCCAGGCTGCTGGCTGAACGCGCTTCATTGCTACAGCTTCCGCTGACAATTCTGCCGTATTCTGCCAGCGCAACACCGCAACCGCAGCGTGCCGGTACATTGACGGTCGCCGATTTCCAGCTGGCAGAGCCTGTTGTAGCAGGTCAGCTTAATGCTGCCAATGGCGAGTATGTAATAAAAACACTGACTTTCGCCGGCGAAAAATCGGTTGACGGAGAATTCGCCGCTATCGTTACCGGGCCAGTACATAAAGGCATAATTAATCAAGCAGGCATTCCGTTTAGCGGTCACACTGAATTCTTTGCTTTGCAGTCTAATACACCTTATGTGGTGATGATGCTGGCTACTGAAGGATTAAGAGTAGCACTGGCGACTACCCATATTCCGCTGGCCTATGTGGCTAAAGCCATTACTCCTGAGAGACTGACTAAGGTTATTAGTATCTTACATCATGATCTACAACAAAAGTTTGCCATAGCTAAGCCGAGAATATATGTCTGCGGACTTAACCCTCATGCTGGCGAAGACGGACATTTGGGTCGTGAAGAATTGGACATCATCATCCCTACACTGAATGTGTTACGTGCCACTGGTATGGATCTTATTGGTCCGTTACCTGCAGATACGTTATTTCAACCTAAGTATCTGGATGATGCCGACGCAGTTCTGGCTATGTATCATGATCAGGGCTTGCCGGTACTAAAACACATGGGTTTCGGCCGTTCTGTCAATATCAGCCTGGGCTTGCCATTGATCAGAACCTCAGTCGATCATGGCACGGCATTAGATTTGGCAGGCAGCGGTAAAGCTGATGCGGGTAGCTTATTTCATGCGGTAAACCAGGCTATTACTCTAGCCACTAAAACGACGAATTTACATGACTGATAATGTACATCAGGGCCATCGTGCCCGTAAGCGCTTTGGCCAGAACTTCCTGCACGACCCTCATGTTATCGGTCGTATTGTCAAAGCGATAGCACCAAAACCAGATGATGTGTTGGTAGAGATTGGTCCGGGCTTAGGTGCCCTGACAGAGCCTGTAGCAGAGGCGGCCGGGCACTTAACTGTGGTAGAACTGGATCGGGATTTAGCAGAACGCTTGCGACATCACCCACAACTGGCAGATAAGTTGACGATCTACCAGGCGGATGCAATGAAGTTTGACTTCACCAGTCTGGTGAAAACCGGTCAAAAAATTAAGGTATTCGGTAATCTGCCTTATAACATCTCTACGCCTTTGTTATTTCATCTGTTTCAGTATGCTGACTTAATCGACAGTATGCACTTTATGCTGCAAAAAGAAGTTGTGCAGCGCATGACAGCAACACATGGCAGCAAAGCTTTTGGCCGTTTAAGTGTAATGACGCAATATTATTGTCATGCCATGCCGGTAGTCGAAGTCGGGCCTGGTGCATTTAAGCCTGCACCGAAGGTAGATTCAGCTGTAGTACGCTTACTGCCCAAGGCTGTCGCAGACCGGGCTCAGGTTCCCGCTGAAGTACTCAATCGGGTTTGTCTTGAAGCCTTTAATCAAAGGCGTAAGACTATTCGTAACTGTTTTAGTAATTTTGCCAGCGCGGAGCAATTGGAACAGTTAGGTCTGAACCCGGGTTTGCGACCAGAGCAGCTCAGTGTCGATGATTTTGTTAAAGTCGCGCAATGGTTGTATCAGTATGAGGCAAGTTTATGACGTCCCACTTCGAAGTGCCGGTAGAGGTAGAAACTTTTTATATCGCTGCACAATCTGACCCGGCTGCTGAACGCTACGTATTTGCCTACACCATTACAATCCGTAACCATAGCCCTGAAACCATACAGTTGTTACGCCGGTATTGGTTAATTACAGATGCCAATGGCAAGCAAACAGAAGTTGAAGGCGAAGGTGTCGTCGGCGAGCAACCAACTCTAGCGCCGGGTGGCAGTTACCGCTATACCAGCGGCGCTGTACTTGAGACCCCGGTTGGCACTATGCAAGGCCACTATGAAATGTCCGCATCACAGCAGCAGTTTCATGCCGCTATTCCTTTATTCCGACTGGCCATGCCGAATATTCTGAACTGATGGCAACCTATGTAATCGGCGATTTGCAAGGCTGTTTTGATGCATTACAGCGCTTGTTGCAGCATATTAACTATCAGCCAACGCAAGATAAATTGTGGTTTTGTGGCGATCTGATTGCCAGAGGACCTCAATCTCTGCAGTGCTTGCAATTTGTTAAAGCGCTGGGCAACTCAGCCGTAACGGTACTGGGTAACCACGACTTGCACCTTATTGCCTGCTATTTTGGTCTGAGCAAAGTTAAATCACAGGATTTGTTACAACCACTGCTTGACAGTGCTGAGCTGGACGACATGATTGCCTGGCTGTGTCAGCAACCGCTGTTACATATCAGTGATGATCAACGCCAGATAATGGTGCATGCCGGCTTGTCTCCACAGTGGGACCTGAATGAAGCCATAGAGCTGACGCAACAGGTACAATATCAATTGCGCACCGACCCAGTTCCACTGCTGCAAAACATGTATGGCAATAAACCAGAATCTATTAAAGACGCAGTCACCGATGCCGAGCGCTGGCGTTTTACTGTCAACAGTTGCACTCGAATGCGCTTTTGCCGTCCGGACGGCTCATTGGAGCTGAAAGAAAAAGGCCATCCACGAAATCAGACTTCATTGGTGCCCTGGTACGAATTCTGGCGCAACAAACTGCAAGCTGACCTATTTTTCGGCCACTGGGCGGCACTGAACGGGTATAGTCCGGTAGCCAACATTCATGCTCTGGATACCGGTTGTGTCTGGGGTAACAGGCTTACAGCTTACTGTATTGAGACGCAGCAACGTTATAGTGTGGCGGGTTTTCAAAGGACACGGTATATTTAGCAGCGGTATCCGGACTTGTTAAGCTAAGCATCTTGCATTAAGGTGCTATTCAGCGCAAAAAAATGGGAGTTATTATGAAGTTAACCGTTGCATTACGGGTTATCGGTGGGTTTGGTATCATTTCGCTACTCCTGTTAATCATTGGCGTTACAGCCTATGTCAGCCTGAATAATATCAGCACTTCAACGGCTGAAGTAAACGAAGTATCGATACCCGCTTTAGAAAACAGCGCCACGATGCAAAGCGAATTTGTCATCATGAGCAAATTGAGCTTGCAAGCCTTCAATGCAGTGTCATTATCTGAAGTCGCTGATCTAAGACAAAAGTTCGTTATTGAGCAGCAGCGTTATCGCAAAGCGGCTGAGAGCTTGACTACAGCGGTGCAAAATGAAGTCACCCTGAAGAACGCTTCTACTGCGGTTGAGCAGGCCTATAGCAATTTCACCCCGGTTACGAGCAGATTATTTGAACAGCTGGAAACTAATCTCACTCTGCGGGATACGCTTGACAGCAAGCTGTCTGAGCTGGAAACCTATGCTGATGACATGGCGTCACTTATTCTTGATTTTACTGACGTACGCGATGTACAACGCCGTTATCCGCGCTCCTATCAAGCTGCCACCAGTATTGAAACAGGCATCAATACACTGGTCAGCAATGTGGTCGATTTAAATAGAACTACGTCTGACGCTACAGCTGGCACCATCAGTAATGAGATTGCATTCCGATTGAAGGATCTGAAAGAGCAGTTTGCCACAATAAAAGCTGAGACAGCAGGTCAGGTAAACCTGGTAAACGATCTGGAAGAAAAAGTATCGGCCATAAGTACGTTGCTGGACGGCAGCAACAGCATACCGGCACTAAAAGTTAAGCGTTTACAAAGTACTGCCGAAGCGGCTAAGTCTTTAGCCACAGCAGAAGAGCAAACCGCCACAGCTATGGCTAGTCTGGCCAGCCTGCTTAATAAAGCGAGTGAAGCCGCTGAGAAAATTCAGCAAGACTCGGCATCAGGCGTTTCTAATGCGATTACGACTATCTTTGTCGTCGTGTTGTTATCCATTTTATTCTCGGTGATTATTGCCACCTTCACCGTACGCAGTATTTCTGTACCTCTGGCTAAAGTAAATCAGATTCTAGGTGTCGTTGCGTCAGGCGATATGACGCAAAAATTGGATGACACCGCTCAGGATGAGTTTGGCGAGTTAGCGCGTAACTGCAATAAAGTAATTAAGAACTTGCAACAGCTTATCCAGGGTATTATCTCCCGCTCTACGCAATTGGCTGCAGCGTCAGAGCAAACATCAGCGATCACTGTACAAACAACGCAGGCCATTCGCGAGCAAAAGTCACAGGTAACTCAGGCAGCAACGGCAACAACAGAAATGAGCAGTACTGCTCAGGGCGTATTGCAAAGTGCAAATGATGCGGTTACCGAGATTAAAAACGCAGACAATGAAGCCGAGCGGGTAAAAGGTATTTCTCTGGAAAACAAAGAGATCATTCTGCAATTGTCGCATGAGGTTGAGCAAGCTTCTGTCGTTATCAATAAATTACATAAAGACAGCGCTTCGATTGGCAGCATACTGGATGTTATCCGTGGCATTGCCGAGCAGACTAACCTGTTAGCATTGAACGCAGCAATTGAAGCCGCACGCGCAGGTGAACAGGGTCGCGGTTTTGCGGTAGTAGCTGATGAAGTACGTTCACTGGCCAGTAAAACCCAGGCGTCAACCCAGGAAATTCAGGCCATGATTCAGGTGCTGCAAAGCGGTGCTCACGCTGCTGTAGAGGCAATGAATAAAGGTAAGAAGCAAGCTGAAAACTGTGTTGCAAAAACTGAGGTCGCCACCACAGCCTTAGACTCTATTACTAATGCCGTGCATCTGGCGCATGACATGAGTGCTCAGATATCTGATGCGGCTAAAGAGCAAAATCAGGTAAGCCACGAAATTAGTAAGTTACTGGAATCAATTGTGTCTATCGCTGAAGAAACCGCTTCCGGTGCTGAACAAACGTCTGAATCCAGCCATGAGGTAGCACGTTTGGCAGAAGAGCTAAGAGTTTCTGTCGAACAGTTTAAAGTCTGATTTGCAGACATAAAAAAACCGCCAATAGGCGGTTTTTTTATGTCTGTTAATTAATCACCATCGCCGGCGCGACTTTTTAATACTGCCAGTAAGGGGGAAGCTGCAAAGCCATTAGCCTCAGCCCAGGCAATGTCACCGGAAGCATCAATAGCAGAACCTGGTAACTGCTTTGCGATAAACTCACCGACATCCGCAGCATTACTCTTAAAGGCATAACGTATCATGCTCTCACCGTTACACATTACACCGTCATAGATGTTACGTAAACGCAGGCGGTAATCACTCAGTACTTTGCGTAAACGATTTTTATCATCAGCACTGACATAGTCACACATCGAAGCAGCTAACTGATCATCGGCATTAGCAACCGGTGTAACCAGCATTGATAACGCAACAGCAACACCAAAAAATAAAGTTGGCAATAATCTCATTTACTACTCCTCACTGAATGTATACCGAAACATCTTAGCAATATGTCCGCGCGGGTGCAAACACCGGCTGAATTCATTCTAGTCGCTCAAGAGTGATGAAGCGACAGTAATAAGGATTCATTGCATCGACATTGTGTGCTGACTCTGCAATCACCTTCCACTGCGCGGTTTTATCAGCTTCATAGTCAGGAAAATAGCTGTCACCGTCGGTTTCAAGATCAATAAAAGTAAGATACAGACGTTGCGCCAACGGCAAACATTGACGGTATATCTGAGCTCCGCCTATTACCATAACTTCGGGCAGATCCTGCAGCAACTCAAACGCTTGCTGCAAGCTGGTCACCCACTCAGCCCCGCGACTATCTGCGGGTGGCTGACTACTAATAACAATATTGCGCCTGCCAGGTAGCACACGGCCTATTGACTCAAATGTCTTGCGCCCCATAATCACAGGCTTACCCAGTGTTACACGCTTAAAATAAGCCAAATCTGCCGGTAAATGCCACGGCATTTGGTTATCTTTACCTATAACCCTGTTGTGCGCCATTGCAGCTACCATCGAAATAATCATCTGGAAGGCTACCTCAGCGCTGGTAAATCACTTCAACATCGTAGTCGTCGTCATCAAAATCGTCATCGTCTTCTTCAACAACGGCTTGAATGTCTGTCGGACTATCATCCCATTTAAAGGTTACCGGATCTGCCACGGGTTCTGCTGGTGCATCAACCGGTAACAATTCAATATAGTTCAGAATATCAGCGGCCAGGCGCTCGGTATTCGTTCGGCTGGCAGCAGCAATTTTAAAGACCGGCCCTTGCCAATCTAGCGCCTGCGTAACCTGCTCAATAATATCTTCCAGCTCATCTTCCATCACCAGGTCAAGCTTATTGAAGACTAGCCAGCGTGGTTTACCAGCCAATTTTTCACTGTACTTCGCCAGTTCCTGCACTATCGTCACAGCATTTTCAGCCGGATCAGAGCCGTCTGCGGGCAGCACGTCAACTACATGTAATAATAACCGACAGCGTTCAAGGTGTTTCAGAAACTGAATACCTAAACCAGCGCCTTCCGCAGCACCTTCGATAAGTCCGGGAATATCGGCAATAACAAAGGAACGATGCGATTCAACCCGCACCACACCCAAGTTAGGCACTAATGTCGTGAATGGATAATCAGCAACCTTTGGCTTAGCAGCAGATACCGCACGTATTAATGTTGATTTACCGGCATTGGGCAGCCCCAACAATCCGACATCCGCTAGTAATAACAACTCAAGGCGTAAATTACGAATTTCACCTGGAGTACCATTGGTTTTTTTCCGTGGAGCACGATTCGTACTGCTTGCGAGACGGGCATTGCCCAAACCGTGCCAGCCGCCCTTCGCAACCCGAAGGCGCTGCCCATTGCGGGTTAAATCGCCCAATACCTCATCGGTATCGACATCAACAGCTCGGCTACCAACCGGAACCCGCAGCTCCAAATCCTTTCCACGTTTACCAGTACAGTTAACACTGCCGCCATTCTCACCGCGCTCAGCGCGATGAAATTTTTCAAACTGATAATCTACCAGCGTATTTAGGTTTTCATCAGCAACCAGGTATACATCTCCACCGTCGCCGCCATCGCCGCCATTTGGGCCACCCTTTGACACAAACTTTTCACGTAAAAAACTGATAATGCCATTGCCGCCGTCACCGGCTTCAACTCGAATTATCGCTTCATCTACAAACTTCATCGGGTGCGTCCTGATTAATCAGATTAAAACCAGCTAACTGGTAGTAAGTATAACTTAGGTTATTGAAAGTTGTCGAAAAACGCTAAAAAACGTCGATACAACAGCTCATTTAATAAAAAACCCCGCACCAGGCGGGGTTTGTCTGAAGTCTGGCAGCTTATTCGCTGACGATGCTTACAAACTTACGATTGTATTCACCTTTCACTTCAAATTTCACTTTACCTTCAGTTAAAGCGAACAGAGTGTGATCTTTACCGATACCAACATTAGTGCCCGCGTGGAATTTAGTACCACGTTGACGCACGATGATGCTACCAGCTAATACTGATTCGCCACCGAAGCGCTTAACACCTAAGCGTTTAGCTTCTGAATCGCGACCGTTACGAGTGCTACCTACACCTTTCTTACTTGCCATGTGTCGATACTCCTGTTACGCGCTGATGCTGGTAATTTTCACTTCAGTGAACCACTGGCGGTGGCCCATCTGTTTACGTGAATGCTTACGACGACGGAATTTAACGATTTTTATCTTATCGCCACGGCCATGAGTGACCACTTCCGCTACTACTTTACCACCTTCAACTAAAGGTGCACCGATACTGATATCTTCGCCGTTAGCGACCATCAACGGTGTAAATTCGATTGTTGCGCCGGTTTCTAAATCTAGTTTTTCTAGACGTAGAGTTTGACCTTCCGTCACACGGTGCTGTTTGCCACCACTTTGGAAAACCGCGTACATAGTTAACTCCGTACAAAGCACGCCATCGCTTATTAAGGGGCGTGTTAATTCAATTCACAGGGCGCGAATTGTACGCAATTTCCCCTACCCCCGCAAGTAGAAAAATAAAAAAGATCATTGATATCAGAAAAGGATCCGGTTTTGCTTTGGGACTACCTTAACGATGGTGTAGAATTGGCACCATTCTTTGTTTTAAGCAGTTGTTTTTCATGACGCTCGAACAGATCCAGCAGCTATCGTCTGCAGACATGGCTGCCGTTAATAAACACATTTTTTCGCAGCTAAATTCCGATGTAGCTCTGATAAACCAATTGGGTATATACATTGTAAATAGTGGCGGCAAACGTCTGCGACCACTGTTAGCCGTATTGGCAGCCAGAGCTCTGGGCTATGCCGGTGATTCGCATGTAACCGTTGCTGCTATTATTGAGTTTATTCATACATCGACCTTGCTGCATGACGACGTGGTAGATGAATCAACCTTACGTCGAGGCAAACAAACTGCAAACGCCGTCTTTGGTAACCAAGCCAGTGTGCTTGTCGGCGACTTTCTTTATAGCCGTTCATTTCAGATGATGGTGTCTCTGGATGATATGCGCATTATGACGATTCTGGCAGATGCGACAAATATCATCGCCGAAGGTGAAGTGCTTCAGCTAATGAACGTCAATGATCCCGACACCACTGAACAGAGTTATCTGCAGGTTATTTACTGCAAAACCGCGAAGCTCTTTGAAGCCGCCACTCAGCTAGCAGCCATTATCGCACAGCAACCGGAATCTGTAGTCAATAATATGAAGCTATACGGCATGCATCTGGGCACTGCTTTTCAGTTAATTGATGATGTGTTGGACTATCAGGCTGATGCGACAGAACTGGGTAAAAATATTGGTGATGATTTAGCTGAAGGTAAACCAACTCTGCCGTTGATACACGCACTAAAACATGGCACTGCTGAGCAACAGACGTTAATTCGCAACGCCATCACAGAAGGCAATGGCATGCAGCATCTTGATGCCATTATGACTGCATTAAATGAAACACAAGCATTTGCTTACACCCGGAAGCTCGCTGAGATTGAAGCAGAAAAAGCCCGGCAAGCGCTGGTGGACTTGCCCGATTCAGATTACAAACAAGCTTTGATTGCACTGGCAGACATCGCAGTCTCACGTAGTCATTAACATTGACTAATTAAAATAAAAAAAGGCGCATAAGCGCCTTTTTTTATTTTCTGAATAACTTAGTTATTCTTAACGAACTCTTCGCCTAAGGTGATATCTGCTTTTAACGTAGGCAGCATTTCGTTCATGGCTTTTTGTTCGAACGCACTTAATGCGCCAATAGGCAGTAACTTTTCAACTCCGTTTTTACCCAAGACTAAAGGCTGAGCAAAGAAACGGGCATGTTCACCTTCACCTTCAACATAGGCATAT
Source organism: Rheinheimera sp. (assembly GCA_041618685.1). Taxonomy (GTDB): domain Bacteria; phylum Pseudomonadota; class Gammaproteobacteria; order Enterobacterales; family Alteromonadaceae; genus Alishewanella. Next base: position 84 of record JBFKFH010000005.1, on the reverse strand, counting down.
TCCGTAACTGCTTCGCCCTGCAGGCCTTTGATCAATGAAATACAAAAACGTGCTGCGGCCTGGCCCATCGACAGGGTCGCTGAT
>JBFKFH010000004.1:0-32688 GCA_041618685.1 Rheinheimera sp. | reverse complement strand
CGTCGCCGGTGCAGGTATGGTCTAAATTCAATACGTGGCCAGAATTTTCGCCGCCGATGCGCCAGTTTTTCTCGCGTAATAACTCCATCACGTAGCGATCGCCAACTGCACTGCGAGCGAAGGGGATATCCAACTGCTTAAGTGCCAGTTCCAACCCCAGGTTGCTCATCAACGTACCGACAACACCACCCTGCAATTTGTTTTGCGCTTTCGCAGCGCGGGCAATAATGTAAACAATTTCATCGCCGTCTATAACCCTGCCGGTATGGTCGACCATCATGACCCTGTCGCCGTCGCCATCGTAGGCAATACCTAAATCGGCTTGTTGTTCCAGCACAGTTTTCTGCACCAGATCGGTGTGAGTAGCGCCGCACTCAGCATTAATATTGATACCATCCGGACTGGCACCTATTACAATCACGTCGGCCCCAAGCTCTTTAAAAACTGCAGGTGCAATGTGATAAGTAGCACCATGCGCACAATCGAGCACAATCTTCATGCCACTGAGTGATAAATGATTCGGCAGGTGGCTTTTGCAAAACTCAATATAACGGCCTGCCGCATCATCAATACGCTGCGCCTTGCCCAGCTTTTCGGATGGTTCACAAACCATCGGCTGCTCCAGCTCATACTCAATCGCCAGTTCAACTTCGTCCGGTAACTTTGTACCATCTGCCGAGAAGAATTTGATGCCATTGTCATAGTAGGGATTATGCGAAGCACTGATAACTATGCCCGCTTCAGCCCGGAATGTCCGTGTCAGGTAGGCCACAGCCGGGGTTGGCATAGGCCCCAATAGGCGAACATTAATGCCGGCCGCAATCAATCCGGCCTCCAGAGCGGTTTCGAGTAAATAGCCTGAAATACGCGTATCTTTACCAATTAACACTTTACGGGTGCCTCGCTGTGACAACACCCGACCGGCAGCCCAGCCCAGCTTCATGGCAAACTCCGGCGTAATAGGAAAGTCACCCACTTTGCCGCGCACACCATCGGTACCAAAATATTTTCTCGTCATCCTTTATGCTCCATACTGCATAGCAGTCACAACCCTGACTGCCTGTACTGTTTCTTTAACGTCATGCACACGGATTATCCGTGCGCCTTGTAATGCTGCAATAGTAGCGCAGGCGATACTACCTGCCAAACGCTCGTTTACCGGCACGTTCAGCAACTGACCAATCATTGACTTTCGCGACATTCCTGCCAGCAGTGGATAGCCTGAATCGACAAGCGGCTTCAGCTGCGCTAACAACAGGTAGTTATGTTGTAAACTTTTGCCAAAACCAAAGCCGGGATCAAGAATAATACGCTCTTTGCCCATACCCGCCTGCTCGCAGGCCTGTGCCCGCTGCAACAAAAATTGTTTCACTTGTGCTACCACATCATCATAGTGCGGTTTGTGCTGCATACTGCGCGGCGCGCCCTGCATGTGCATCAGACATACCGGTACCTGTGATGCGGCGGCCACGTCCAATGCGCCCGGCTCGAGTAAGGCCCGCACGTCATTTATCATATCGGCTCCGGCCTGAATGGCAGCTGACATCACCGCAGCCTTACTGGTATCGACAGAAAGAACGCAATCAAAGCGCTGGCGCAACGCGGTTATTACCGGTATCACCCGTTCCAATTCTTCCTGTTCTGTCACATCGACCGCACCGGGACGTGTAGACTCGCCACCAATATCGAGAATTAACGCGCCCTCGTTTAGCATGGTCTCAGCTTGACGTAACGCATCATCTAAACGGCTATGTTTACCACCATCTGAAAACGAGTCCGGGGTGACATTCAAAATACCCATTACCACCGGATGCTCCAGACTTAGCTGGCGCTGGCGAGGTAAAGACAACAGCATAGCGACTCCTGTACTGAAAAATGTAGTAGTAGCTAAAAATAAACCCCGGTAATACCGGGGCTTATGCAGTCAACCCGCAACAGGGTTAATGTAAATTACCTTCTGATGGTTTTGTCGCTACGACATTATCATCAGTAATCGCTTTAGCATCTGGCTTATCGTCTGAACCTGGCTTATCGCGAGGCTCCCAGTTTTCCGGTTGGCGTACTTCCCGCCGGGCCATCAAATCATCGATTTGCTTTGCATCAATGGTTTCATACTTCATCAGCGCATCTTTCATCGCATGCAGAATATCCATATTCTCTTCAATCAGTGACTTGGCTCTGTCGTAGTTGCGGTCAATAAAATCACGGATTTCAGCATCGATAGCTTTTACCGTATCTTCAGACATATGCTTGTTTTTACTTACTGAACGGCCTAAAAATACTTCGCCTTCTTCATCCGCGTATAACAATGGGCCCAGTTTTTCTGAAAAACCCCACTGCGTTACCATTTTACGGGCTAAATCCGTGGCCCGCTCAATGTCGTTAGATGCACCTGTCGTGACATATTCAAAACCGTATATCACCTCTTCGGCGATACGGCCGCCAAACAGCGAGCTGATCATACTTTCTAAATGCCGCTTGCTATGAGATACACGGTCGCGCTCTGGCAAATACATCGTTACGCCAAGTGCCCGCCCGCGCGGAATAATACTGACCTTGTACACAGGATCGTGATCCGGCACCAAGCGCCCTACTATTGCGTGACCTGCTTCGTGGTAAGCGGTCATTTCTTTTTCTTTCTCAGTCATCACCATTGAGCGGCGCTCAGCGCCCATCATGATCTTGTCTTTGGCTTTTTCGAACTCATCCATCGACACGACGCGTCTGTTGCTACGGGCAGCAAAAAGCGCAGCTTCGTTCACCAGATTCGCCAGATCGGCACCGGAAAAACCAGGGGTACCCCGTGCAATAACTGACGGCTCGACACCGTCAGCCAACGGTACCTTGCGCATATGTACTTTCAGAATCTGCTCACGACCTTTAACATCAGGCAACCCGACAACCACCTGACGGTCAAACCGGCCCGGGCGCAATAATGCAGGGTCAAGAACGTCGGGACGGTTAGTTGCAGCGATAACAATAATACCTTCGTTGCCGTCAAAACCATCCATCTCAACCAGCATCTGGTTTAAAGTTTGTTCGCGTTCATCGTGGCCACCGCCTAAACCTGCACCGCGCTGGCGACCAACAGCATCAATTTCATCGATAAAGATAATACAAGGCGCCGCCTTCTTTGCCTGCTCAAACATGTCACGTACCCGTGACGCGCCGACGCCAACAAACATTTCGACGAAATCTGAACCGGAAATAGTGAAAAACGGCACTTTGGCCTCACCGGCAATAGCTTTTGCCAACAAGGTTTTACCGGTACCTGGTGGGCCAACCATTAAAATACCTTTTGGAATTTTACCGCCCAGCTTCTGGAATCGCGATGGATCGCGCAGGTAGTCAACCAGCTCTGATACTTCTTCTTTCGCTTCATCACAACCTGCAACATCAGCAAACGTGGTTTTGATCTGGTCTTCACCCATCAAACGCGCCTTGCTCTTGCCAAACGACATTGCGCCTTTACCACCACCGCCTTGCATTTGGCGCATAAAGAAAATCCACACCCCGATGAGTAACAACATCGGAAACCAGGAGATAAATATTGTTGCCAGCCAGCTGCTTTCTTCCGGCTTGCTGCCGTATGAGCTCACTTCGTTTTTAATCAAATCATCCAGCAGTTTCTCGTCATAACCTGTTGGGATCACGGTTTCAAAGCGTTCACCGCTGCGTTTTACGCCGGTGATCACTCCAGAGCGCTCCACTTTAACTTCGCGGATCTGCCCTTGATTTACCTCTTTGATAAACTGAGTGTAACTGGTTTGACGCTCGCTATTGTCACCAGGACCAAAGCTGTTGAACACCGACATTAATACGACGGCGATCACTAACCAGACAATCAGATTCTTTGCCATGTCACTCAAGGTTATAACCTCTTTTTACCAAAATTAGATAATTACCCGGCTACTTTACTAGACTTTAAAGCCGGTCGCCACGATATATGTCTCGCGTGAACGCGCGCGTGACGAATCGGGCTTACGAATTTTTACTGTGGTGAAGGCTGTGCGCACATCCTTTAAGAATTGCTCAAAACCATCGCCCTGAAAAACTTTGACCACAAAACTGCCGTTTTGCTTCAAAACTTTGTGACACATATCCAACGCAAGTTCCACCAGATAAATAGAGCGGGCTTGGTCTGTTGTGTCATTACCACTCATATTCGGTGCCATATCAGATAATACTACATCTACGTTCTGGCCGTTAATCCGGCTCAGTAATGCCTCTAATACCGCTTCATCCCGAAAATCGCCCTGCAAAAAGCTGACACCATTTATTGGGTCCATCGGTAGTATATCGCAGGCAATTACCGTACCGTTGCCACCGACCAGACCAACACAAAATTGCGACCAACTGCCAGGTGCCGAGCCTAAATCTACTACCGTCATGCCGGGTTTAATCAATTTGTCTTGCTGATTAATCTCTTCCAGTTTAAACGCTGCCCGCGATCTCAGGCCGAGTTTTTGTGCTTTTTGTACAAAGTGGTCATCAAAATGCTCTTTCAACCAGCGGGTTGAACTGGCAGAGCGCTTTTTCTTGGTCATGCTATCACTCTTGATTAGTGTTATGCGTTAGATGGCGCTACAATAACGCAAATTCAAGCGTTACCTGCGGAAATAGTCATTTTATGAGTTTAACCAATAAACAAAAACAATTTTTAAAAGCTAAGGCTCACGAGCTAAAACCAGTGATTTTACTGGGCAACAACGGCTTAACCGAAGGTGTGGTTGCCGAAATTGAAGTTGCACTTAATTTTCACGAACTGATTAAAGTTAAAGTTCCTACAGAAGATCGCGAACAAAAAGTTCTGATCATGGATGCCATTATTCGTGAAACTAAAGCTGAAAAAGTTCAGGTAATTGGTAAAACACTGGTGTTGTTCCGTCAATCTGACGATAAAAAAATCCAGCTGCCACGGGGCTAATTCATATAGCCGGCAGCCTGCAATATCCGATAGGCTGCCACTTCATCTTCAGCAATACTGCTAAAAAATCCAATTGGCTTTTCCATTTCGGTCGCCTTAACAAATTGCCATTGCAACATATTATCGTCGCGCAGTATCGTCACTGCAGCCTTTAACCTGTGCTGAAAACACCACTTTGTATTGTCCCGCAATAAGGTGAATACCTCAGCCGGGCTCATTTTCCATTGCCGGATATCCAATATCACCGCCCAATCATCCGTTATTACCGGCTGGACTAACAATCTTAGCTGCTCGACATAGGCTTTAGCGTCAGCCAGCGTCCAGACACCATACGCAGTAACCAATAACACCCGGTCCATGATTTTAAGTGAAAATGGTTCTTGATGTTTCATAGCTACCTCGTTAATTACTGCTTACTTTAACGAAAAATGCCTTTGCCATTCATCCTACCAGTATCTATAGCATGACAAAGTTAAAAAAATACCGGTCAGAAGACCGGTATTTTTGCACTCTTCGACAATGACTGTCAGATATATTTTACTGCGGTGATCTCAAACTCAACTACGCCTTTAGGCGTGGTTATATTCACCACATCATCAGCAGCTTTACCAATCAGTCCCCTGGCGATAGGGGAGTTAACCGAGATCAGGTTATTTTTAATGTCCGCTTCATCATCACCGACAATGCGGTAGGTCACTTCTTCTTCGCTATCCAGATTCAGGATAGTGACGGTACTACCAAAAATAACCTTACCGGTATTCGGCAATTTGCTGATATCGATTATCTGCGCATTAGACAGTTTTGCTTCAATATCCTGTATACGGCCTTCGCAAAACCCTTGCTGCTCGCGGGCAGCATGGTATTCAGCATTTTCTTTTAAATCGCCGTGTTCGCGCGCAGTGGCGATGGCCTGAATAATTGCAGGCCGTTTGACTGACTTAAGTTCATGCAGTTCAGTGCGTAATCGTTCTGCGCCCTGCACCGTCATTGGGATTTGACTCATCCGTTTACTCTCTTATGTAATTCCTGCACTGAAGCTACACTCTCAAACGCGCTGGCGGCACTTGACTCCACAGTAGCAAAGGCAGCATTCAATGTAGTGGTATAGTTTGCTTTATACTGTAATGCCCCGCGGCGAATGACCTTTGAATCTTCAATTGCCTGACGACCATCAGTGGTATTAACAATATAGCTGTACTCACCGTTTTTGATACGGTCCAGAATGTGCGGCCGGCCTTCGAGTACTTTATTCACAGTACGACATTCAATACCGGCTGCTTGTAACGCTTTCGCGGTACCGCCGGTAGCATCAAGCTCAAAGCCTTTTACTACCATGCGTTTTGCCAATTCAACTACGCGCACTTTATCGCTGTCGCGTACTGAAAGCAAGGCACGGCCTCCGGTAGGAATGATCGTACTGGCGCCCAACTGGCCTTTAGCAAACGCTTGCTCGAACGTGTCGCCCACCCCCATGACTTCGCCGGTAGAACGCATTTCCGGACCAAGAATAGGGTCAACCCCTGGAAACTTGTTAAACGGAATAACTACTTCTTTTACCGAGAAGAATGGTGGAATAATTTCTTTGGTGATGCCTTGCTGTGCCAGTGAGATACCAGCCATACAACGCGCGCCAACTTTGGCCACCGCTATACCGGTTGCTTTTGAAACAAACGGCACCGTGCGGGCGGCACGCGGGTTTACTTCAATTAAATATACTTCATTATCTTTTACCGCAAACTGGGTATTCATCAGGCCTACTACGCCCAGTTCCAACGCCAGTTTACGTACCTGCTCACGCATTACATCCTGAATTTCTTTACTCAGGCTATGTGGTGGCAGTGAACATGCAGAGTCACCAGAGTGAACGCCGGCTTGTTCAATGTGCTCCATAATGCCGCCGATCACCACTTCCTTGCCATCACAGATAGCATCAATATCTACTTCAATAGCATCATCAAGGAAGTTATCCAGCAGTACCGGCGAATCGTTAGATACACTTACCGCCTCAGTCATATAGCGGCGCAGATCTTGCTCATCATAAACAATTTCCATCGCCCGGCCGCCTAACACATAAGAGGGGCGAACCACCATAGGAAAGCCAATTTCCGGTGCTTTGGTAATGGCTTCTTCCAGACTGGTAACCGTCGCGTTTTTGGGTTGCTTCAGACCTAAGCGCTCAACCGCCTGCTGAAAGCGTTCACGGTCTTCCGCCCGGTCAATGGCATCCGGCGAAGTGCCTATAATTGGCACGCCGTTAGCTTCCAGCGCACGGGCCAGTTTAAGTGGCGTCTGGCCGCCATATTGCACAATTACGCCCTTCGGTTGCTCTTTACGCACAATTTCCAATACATCTTCTAGCGTGATCGGTTCAAAATACAGCCGATCAGACGTGTCGTAATCAGTAGAAACTGTTTCCGGGTTACAATTCACCATAATGGTTTCATAACCATCTTCGCGCAGTGCAAGTGCGGCATGCACACAGCAATAGTCAAATTCGATACCCTGGCCGATACGGTTTGGACCACCGCCGATAATCATGATTTTATCGCGATCAGTAGGCGCGGCTTCACATTCTTCATCGTAACTGGAGTACATGTAGGCCGTATTTGAAGCAAATTCAGCCGCACAGGTATCAACCCGCTTGTATACCGGGTGCAGATTGAAACCATGGCGCTTTTTACGCACTTCGTTTTCACTGACACCTAGCACGTCTGCAATACGCTGATCAGCAAAACCTTTGCGTTTCAGCCGTTTTAACCGAGCTTCATCCAACGCAACAAAGCCGTCTTTCGCTAATGCGAGCTCTTCTTTAACTAAATCTTCAATTTGTACCAAGAACCAAGGATCGATATTGGTTAAGGTGAAGATCTCGTCCATGCTCATGCCAAACCGGAAAGCATCGGCGATGTACCAAATACGGTGTGAACCGGGTTCTTTTAGTTCACGAACAATTTTGTCTTTTGCTTCAGGTAAAGTTATATCGATAATCGGATCTAAACCACAAACACCAATCTCTAAACCGCGCAACGCTTTTTGTAATGATTCCTGCTGGTTACGGCCAATAGCCATTACCTCACCCACAGATTTCATCTGCGTGGTTAACCGGTCGTTGGCGCCGGCAAATTTTTCGAAGTTAAAACGTGGCACCTTGGTAACGACATAGTCGATGCTGGGTTCAAATGACGCGGGCGTTTTGCCACCGGTGATGTCATTTGCTAACTCGTCGAGTGTATAACCAATGGCCAGCTTGGCAGCCACTTTGGCAATCGGGAAGCCAGTGGCTTTTGATGCCAGTGCTGATGAGCGTGACACCCGAGGGTTCATCTCAATGATAACCATGCGGCCGTCAACCGGGTTAATACCAAACTGCACGTTTGAACCGCCGGTCTCCACACCAATTTCGCGCAATACCGCTAGTGAGGCGTTTCGCATGATCTGATATTCTTTGTCGGTCAACGTCTGTGCAGGTGCCACCGTGATGGAGTCGCCAGTATGTACGCCCATTGGGTCGAAGTTTTCAATGGCGCAAACGATAATGCAGTTATCGTTCTTGTCCCGCACCACTTCCATTTCATATTCTTTCCAGCCAATTAACGACTCGTCAATCAGCAACTCTTTGGTAGGCGATAAATCCAGACCACGGGTACATATGTCTTCAAATTCTTCGCGGTTGTAAGCAATACCACCACCTGAGCCACCCATGGTAAACGACGGACGAATAATACACGGGAAGCCGATATCATCCAGCACCTGATAGGCCTCTTCCATCGAATGGGCAAAGCCGGCACGCGGGCATGCTAAGCCGATAGAGCGCATGGCTTTATCAAAGCGGTTTCTGTCTTCGGCTTTATCGATGGCATCCGCTGTGGCACCAATCATCTCCACATTATACTTGGCCAACACGCCATGGCGCTCTAAATCCAGCGCACAGTTCAGCGCTGTCTGACCGCCCATCGTGGGCAGTACTGCGCAAGGCCGCTCTTTTTCAATAATTTTCTCAACCACCTGCCAGTGAATCGGCTCGATATAAGTTGCATCGGCCATTTCCGGGTCGGTCATAATGGTGGCTGGGTTAGAGTTAACCAGAATAACGCGGTAGCCTTCTTCTTTTAAGGCTTTGCAGGCCTGAGCGCCTGAGTAGTCAAATTCACAGGCCTGGCCAATGACGATTGGGCCAGCACCTAAGATCAGGATACTTTTTAAGTCGGTACGTTTTGGCATTGCTGCGATATCTCCGTAATTCGTGTCTGCTTAGGCTTTATGCTGTTGCATCAGCGCAATAAAGTGGTCGAACAGCTCTGAGGCTTCGTGCGGACCCGGGCTGGCTTCAGGGTGCCCCTGAAAGCTAAAAGCAGGTTTATCCGTGCGATGGATGCCTTGTAAGGTGCCGTCAAACAACGATTTATGGGTGGCGCGTAACGTCGCTGGCAAACTGGCTTCATCTACTGCAAAACCGTGGTTTTGCGCGGTGATTAGCACGCGTTTCGTATCGAGATTCTGCACCGGGTGATTACCACCGTGGTGACCCACTGGCATTTTCACCGTCTGGGCACCACTTGCCAGAGCCAGTAACTGATGGCCTAAACAAATACCAAACAGTGGAATATTGGTCTGCAGAAACGTCTTTATAGCTTCAATAGCGTAGGTACAAGGTGCCGGGTCTCCCGGACCATTGGACAAAAAGATACCGTCCGGGTTCATTGCCAATACGTCTGCGGCAGGTGTTTGCGCAGGCACAACAGTGAGTTTACATCCACGGTCTGCCAACATGCGCAGAATATTGCGCTTAACGCCATAGTCATATGCAACAACATGAAACTGTTGTGCAGGTGCAGGCCGGTGGCCCTCACCCAGCGCCCAGCTACCTTCGGTCCATTGATAAGGCGCTTTAACTGTTACCTCTTTGGCCAGATCCATGCCCGACAAACCAGGGAAAGATTTAGCCAGCTGCAATGCTTTGGCTTCATCGATATTATCACCAGCCATTAAACAGCCATTCTGCGCACCTTTTTCACGCAAAATCCGCGTCAGTTTACGGGTATCGATATCCGCAATGCCGAGAATATTGTGTTGTGTTAAATACTGACTAAGAGAGAGTTGGTTACGGAAGTTACTGGCAAGAAGCGGAAGGTCACGAATAATCAGGCCCCGGGCCCAGATTTGTCCGGATTCCTCGTCTTCAAGATTAGTACCGGTATTACCAATATGTGGGTAAGTGAGTGTAACGATTTGTTCTGCATATGAGGGATCAGTCAATATTTCCTGATACCCGGTCATCGAAGTGTTAAACACCACTTCACCAACAGAAACTCCTTCAGCGCCAATGGCTGTACCGCGAAATACGGTGCCGTCTTCCAGTACGAGCAGGGCGGACTTAGTCAAGATAACCTCCAAACAGCAAAAAACGGGCGAAAACTGACACTGTTTTACAACCCGTTTTGACCCAAAATGTGATACCCGATTTGCCTTGGGCAAACCTGACTATTTTAGGCGATCTGACGAAAATTAGCTATGCTTTTTTTGAATTTTACAATAAATGGCAGTTTTATCTCATTTATAACCTTAATGAGGCAAAAAACTAGTTTAAATCAGCCAAACCTAACACTTGTTGCATAGAATAAAGTCCGGGCTGTTTATTTTGCAACCAGATAGCAGCACGCATTGCGCCTTGTGCAAAGGTCTCCCGGCTGGACGCTTTGTGGGTTATTTCCAGCCTTTCGCCTAAATCTGCAAATAAGGCAGTATGGTCACCAATAATATCGCCGCCACGCACCGTAGCAAAGCCGATGGTTTGCTGTGCTCTCTCGCCGGTAATACCTTCTCTGCCATATACAGCGACCTCATTGAGATTGCGATCCAGCGCCTTTGCAATACTGGCGCCAATGGCCATTGCTGTGCCTGAGGGGGCATCTTTTTTAAAGCGGTGATGGGCTTCAATAATTTCGATATCAGCGGTTTGCCCCATTACTTTGGCAGCCGTTTGCACCAGATGCAGCAGCAGGTTTACGCCAACACTCATATTCGGCGCCCATACAATGGGAATATGGGCACTGGCAGCGTGCAGCTGTTGATACTGCACATCGGTTAAACCGGTAACCCCTATTACCATGGCTTTTTTAGCTGCCACCGCCAGCTCAAGGTGCGCCAGCATCGGCTCAGGCATCGTAAAATCAACCCAGATATCAGCCTGACTGACACTGGTGCTGTTAGTTTCTGTCAGCGGCAGGCCGAGTTTACCGACACCGGCCAGCTCACCCGCATCGACACCAATCAGTTGTGAGCCTTTGCGCACAGTGGCACTGGTAAGCTGTAACTGCTGCGCCCTGGCAACGCTGATTAATGCGCGCCCCATGCGGCCGTTGGCACCAAAAATTCCGATAGCAGGCATCAAATCACTCTGTATTAACTTGGTAATGGTTGCTATTAAAACAAATGCAGTGCGCTGTAGGAAGCAAAATAGCCATCTTAATGGCTATTTTGCTCAGCATCGCAGAGAAGACCGCTGCAGCAGGGTTAATTTGTCCTACAGTGCACGTTGCAGGATCTGTCGGGACACATCCGGCGTAATATCACCGTGCTCTCCCAGCTTTAGCATGCCATTTACTTCAAGCTTAGCGATCAGCTTGTCTATTGCATCGGCCTGAATACCATAATCAGCCAGGCGGGTGGGAATGCCCATTTGCTCAAAAAAAGCACGGGTATGGTTGATGGCATCGTCTATCAACCGCTCTTCATCCTGATGCTGCAACTGCCAGACGCGCCGGCCATATTGCAACAGTTTTTCACGCTTCACACCCCGTTGTTGCTGCAACAAAGACGGTAGCACTATTGCCAATGTTTGAGCATGGTCTAGGCCGTACACTGCGGTAATTTCATGACCAATCATATGCGTTGCCCAGTCCTGCGGAACACCCTGCCCGATCAAGCCATTTAATGCCATGGTAGCCGCCCACATCACGTTTGCCCGCACATCATAGCTATCAGGCTCACTCAGCGCTTTCGGCCCTTCTTCTATCAGCGTTTGCAACAATCCCTCGGCAAACCGGTCCTGCACGGGTGCATTCACCGGATACGTCATGTACTGCTCCATTACATGTACAAATGCATCTACTACGCCGTTAGCCACCTGCCTGGGGGGCAAACTGAAGGTGACTGACGGGTCGAGAATGGCAAATTTCGGGTATACCAGCGGGCTGGAAAACGCCAGCTTCTGCTGCGTGTCATAGCGGGTTACCACGGCATTACCATTGCTCTCGGTGCCGGTTGCCGGTAACGTCAGCACACATGCCAGAGGTACAGCTGCCTCAACCTTGCCGGCTTTGGCCAGAATGTCCCACGCATCACCGGTAAACATAGCAGCTGCTGCGATAAATTTCGTACCGTCGACGACACTGCCACCACCGACGGCTAACAAAAAGTCGATTTTTTCCCGTCGCACGATATCCACGGCACGCATCAGCGTATCAAAACTGGGATTTGGTTCTATGCCACTAAATTCCATCCAGTCGAAACCTGTCAATGCACTGGCAACCTGCGCATACACCCCATTTTTTTTGATGGATCCCCCGCCATAAGTCAGCATTACCTTGCTGCCCGCCGGAATAAGTGTGGCCAATTGCGCCAGCTGATCTTTACCAAAGACGATACGGGTAGGGTTTTGGAATGAAAAATTAAACATCTTGCCTCCATAATGCTGGCCTGTGCCAACGATAGCCTACCTGTCTGTGGTCGGGAACCCGACTGTTCAAGCGTAATCCGTGATATTGCGTTCAAATACGTAATAAACACGCCAGAAGTCTGCAACTTGCGGTTATCTACTTTAACCGCAATACTATAACCCACGCTTTAGCAGCCTGCTTCCCAAGCCATGTTCAAATGAAATATGCGTATAAAGCCATCATACTGGTTTTGCTGTCTCTGACAGCCTGCACTGAACCCAAAACCGATTTGGCACTGCAATACGGCACAGTACTGCCCACTCCTCGCCCGTTGGCTGAGTTTCAGTTAGTTGATCAGCATGGTAATACATTTTCTAATGCCAACCTGCGTGGTAACTGGACAGTGGTATTTTCCGGCTTCACGTATTGCCCTGACATTTGCCCACTGACCCTTGGACAATTGCAAGCCGCTGAACAAGAAATGACCGGGGAGAAAAAACACAGAGTAGTGTTTGTGACAGTCGACCCACAACGGGATACGGTAAGCAGCCTGAAGCAATACTTAAACTTTTTTGAGCCGAACTGGACAGCGCTTACCGGCACTAATACTGAACTGAGTGCTCTACTCGACAGCTTGGGTATGTCACGGGTGCGCATTCCTGCTGTTAGCGGCGAAAATTACAGCATTGAACACTCAACCGCATTAGTCCTTTTGGATCCCCATGGCCGAATGGCCGGCTATTGGAAGGCTCCGCTGAATACAACCAAACTGGCAGCAGACTTCTCTGCGCTGCCAGTTCCCTAGCGGATCTAAAGCCGGGATGCAGTTAGGGTAATATCAGCATGCGACCACGCCTGCTTAAAACGCTTGGCGGTCGCATCTGCTTCGTTGGTTTTCCCCTGCTCCCGCAAAGCCTGCTCCAAGCCAAACAATGACCATCCATTCTCTGGATTGCGCCTCAGTTCATTACGGTACACCGTTTCAGCTTCTGCTGCCTTTCCATCTGCCAGTAGCATAAAGCCCAATGTCTGCCGAACCGGGGCGTGCCAAGCTGGTGGTTCATCATAAAGCAGCTGATCTTCAATCGCTAACGCCTGACCCAACGCTGTAAAGGCCGCCTCTTTGTTGTTTGCTTGCCACGCAAGCTCCGCTGCCAGTATGCGCTCAGACAGTTTAACGCTATGGCTAAGCGAATACCGGTTCCACATCATCATCGCTTCAATCGTTGGCGACTGCGCTAACTCTTGTAATACTTTATGATGAGCAACAGCCTGCTTAATTTTACCGGTTCGTAATGCGGCCATACCCTGTGCATATTGCCAAATCGCTACCATATAAGGTAAATCGGCGGCAGGCTTTGGCATTGACGCTATATCTTGCCACTGACCAAAGCGAACTTTGGCAAATAAGGGCGTAGAAGCAAAATTCTGCATAGCTTCCATACCAGGCATCCGCATTAGCTCAGTGTCGCTGGTGCGCTGATAAGTTGATTCGGCTGCTTCCAAAGCAACCTTCTTATTTCCAGTCATGGTGGCAGCAAACCAAAGAAAATGATGATTGTGCGGCACATAACCCAGTGGATAAACACCTGGTCCAGGCCGACACGCGGCTAGATAGGTGTCGTCTGCTTCAATTGCACGCTGATTAGCAATAACTGCATCGTGCCAACGGCCTACACGGGCATAGATGTGCGCTGGCATATGCACCAGATGCCCAGAGCCGGGTATAAGGGTGCGTAAACGGTCTGCGGCGGCTGCCCCACGTTCAGGTTCATTTGACGCTTCCACGGCATGAATATACAAATGCAGAGCACCGGCATGGTCTGCATTGCGCGCCGTAATACCCTCCAGAACACGAACAATCTTTGCCGTGTTGCCGAGAGGTTTCCCTGTATCATCCCAATAGTTCCAGGGCTGTAAATCCATCATGGCTTCTGCATAAAGCGTGGCAGCATCGAGATTATCCGGTAGTTTTTTTGCCAAATCAGCCATAGCGTCGGCATAGGCTTGGTCTAATCCAGCGCGGTCCGTTGGCGCTTGCTCCGCATAACGTGCTCTTAGTGCGTTGATAAATGCCTGCTCCCACGGCTTAGCGCCGGCAGCTAACGATTGTGCAGTTTGCAACCTTTGCCATGCTTTCGCATTATTGGCGGGATCCATTGCAGCATTCACATGAGGCCCTAAAACTAATGCTGCGCCCCACCAGCACATAGCACATTGCGGATCTAATTCAACCGACTTCAAAAAAGACCGCTCGGCTGCCTGATGGTTGAAACCGTATGTCAGCATGATGGCCTGATCAAACCAGCGTTGAGCCTCAGGGTTAGCCGTGGTAACCGGCATACTGTAGCTCCCTAGTCCGTCAAGCAACGTAGCGCCAACAGGCGCTATTTCAGGTAGGTAATTGTTTGCGACGTCCGATGTTGCCGCCACAACAGATAAATCAGAGTTGGTCCCTTGCCAGCTATTAACGGCGTAGTTTATGCCAAGCAACACGCTGATAATCACCAACAAGGTGAGTAGCTTTTTCATAGTGTATCTCCTTAAACCCATGAAAGAAGTTCTTACGATACACGTCATGAAAAGTGTGATTATTGATTAACATCGATTTAAATTAGACTGCATCACCTCGCAATAACCGCACTTTTTGCTCCAGCTCTGCCGCGCTTGCAGCAGCCGCCGGTATTGCTTCGCTGGCGTGCAGACTAATTCTAGACCAAAATCGGCCTTTGTACTTAAATGCACCGCTGCCATGATGGCTAAAAAACGAGCCCCATAAGCCTTGCAGCGCCATCGGCACCACCGGCACCGGCGTTTCGGCCAGAATACGCTCTATACCCGGGCGAAAATTGTCAATATCACCAGTCTTGGTTAAGCGCCCTTCCGGGAATATGCACACCAGATTACCCTGCGCCAGTTCATGCCTGATGCTGGCAAAAGCGGCTTCATACACCTGCTCATTTTTTTGTTTACTACAAATCGGAATCGTTTTCGCAGCTTTAAACAACCAGTTAGCGACCGGTAAGTCATAAATAGCTTTTTCCATGACAAATCGCACCGGCCGGCGCACCGCGCCCGCGATCAAAAACGCGTCGACATAACTAACATGATTTGCTACCAGCACGGCAGCCCCCTCTGGCGGAATATGCTGTAGACCACGACTTTGCACCCGATACATAGAATGGCTAAGGATATAAATGACAAAGCGCAATGCAAACTCTGGCACCCGGCTAAATACATACAGTGCAACTGCGGCATTCATAATGGCCAGTACTAAAAAATATTCCGGAATAGACAATTGCAGCACCGATAAAAACACGATACCGGCAACCGCACTCACCACCATAAACAGCGCATTGAAAATGTTATTGGCTGCAATTACCCGCGCTCGTTGCTGTGGCTCTGCCCGCTGCTGCAGTAACGCATAAAGTGGCACAATAAATAAGCCGCCAAAAATACCGATCAGGCTTAAATCTATTAACACGCGCACACCAAAGCTGGTGCCAAGAAACTGCGGGAAACTCAACAGTTCAGCTACAGCAACAGTCGGGCTGCTGCAGAATAAGCTGACACCAAACACCGTTAACCCAAGGGCTCCTATCGGCACTATACCCAGCTCTACCTGATCACCGGATAAGCGTTCACACAGCATCGAGCCAATGCCCACACCAACCGAGAACGCAACCAGCAGTGCCGTCACCACAGTATTGTCGCCGCCAAGTACGGTTTTCGTAAAGTTAGGAAACTGGGTTAAATAACTGGCACCAAGAAACCAGAACCAGCTGATGGCCATAATCGCTAAGTACAGCGTACGATTCTGATAACTGATGCGAATAGTCTGTTTGGTTTGTCGCCAGGGTGAGAAATGAAACCTATCAGCATGGTCAATCTTGCCTACCACTGGGATCTGACGGCTAATCAGATAACCCAGGCCCAAAAACACGACCACCACCAACCCGACCCAAAGTGGGGCATCAGTCAACCCAACCAGCAACCCGCCGGTGATGGTACCAAGCAGGATAGCGACAAAGGTACCCATTTCTACCCAGGCGTTGCCAGCGAGCAACTCTTTGTCATTCAATAGCTGTGGCAAAATGGCATACTTTACCGGGCCAAAAAATGCTGACTGGCTGCCCATCAGAAACAGCAAGCCGAGCAACATAACATAGTGCTGAAAATAGAACGCCAACGCCGCCAGCACCATCAGGCCGATTTCTACTAACTTTAATGCCCGGATCAGTCGGGTCTTACAGCTGGCATCCGCTAAAGCCCCTGCTGTGGCCGAAAATAACAGAAAAGGCAGAATAAATAAGCCCGCAGCCAGATTCATCGTAACATCGGTTTCCCACGGCAGCGCACCAGCGGCCGTAAAGGCCAGCATCAGCATCAGTGCATTTTTAAACACATTGTCATTAAAGGCGCCGCTGGCCTGGGTGAAGAAAAAAGCGAAAAAGCGTTTTGAGGTCATTAACCGGTTTGCCGACATAGCCGCTCCAGCGAAAAACAGCAAAGTAATAAATAAGTTGCCAGCATAATCAACTCAGGTAGCTTATACCAGTAGATAAAACAACAAGCGCAAATTGACAGGACGTCTAGCCATCTATATATTGCGCAACTATTGCGACTGCCAACAGTCCGCTTATTGATAGGGTAATACGATGAACCAGCACACCCCGGCACCAGCAGGTGCCAAACGCTCGCTACTGCCGCTTCTGTTTTTTGTTACATTGTTTCTTGGCACCGGTCTGTATTTACAAAGCCAGCAGGTGGCCTACGCTTTTTATCAGCTACCGGGCCATGTTGCGATAATTCCGCCACTGATACTAGCGGTGTGGCTGCATAAAGCCCCGCTGCAACAATCGATAGATGTGCTGATTAAAGGCGCTGGCAACAGCAACATTATTACCATGTGTATTATTTATTTGCTGGCCGGCGCATTCGCCAGCGTGGCCACTGCCACCGGCGGTGTGGATGCGGCAGTAAACGCAGGTCTGAGTCTGGTGCCCGCGCCCTGGTTACTGCCGGGTTTATTTGTTATTGCCGCCCTGATCTCTACAGCAATGGGAACCTCAATGGGCACTATAGGTGCGCTGGCCCCAATAGCAGTTGGCCTGGCATCACAGGCTGGATTAGACCAGGCATTAGTTGCCGGCGTATTGCTTAGCGGCGCCATGTTTGGTGACAACCTGTCTATTATCTCCGATACAACCATTGCCGCCACCCGCACTCAGGGTGCACAAATGGCAGACAAATTCCGTGAAAATATCAGCATCGCCCTACCTGCAGCATTGCTGACACTGGTGCTGTATATCATGCTGGCTACGGACGGTGTGGCCGTGCCGGCCGGACAAGTGAACTGGAGTGCTGTACTTCCCTATGCCGCTATCCTGGTTTTGGCAGTAATGGGTTTAAATGTATTTGCAGTATTGCTGCTGGGTGTTGTGCTTGCCGCATTGCAAGGCGCTGTGTTTGCAGATTATGCGCTGGCAAATCTGGGCAAAGACATTGCCTCCGGTTTTGCAAACGTGCAGGAAATATTTTTACTGGCCATGCTGGTTAGTGCTTTAAGTGAGTTTATTAAGCAACAGGGTGGATTACAGTGGATAGCAGAAAAAATACAATCGCTGGCTGGCAGCCTGAAGCTGGCGGGAAATAAAGCACAGCAGCTGGCGATAGCCGCGCTGGCTTTTATCAGTAATCTTTGTATTGCCAATAACACCGTGGCAATAGTACTGACAGGTGAGGTCAGCAAAAGGCTGGCGCAGCAACATCAGATAACACCCAAACGCAGTGCCAGTCTGTTAGATATTTTTGCCTGTATCAGTCAGGGACTCGTGCCATACGGTGCTCAGGCGTTACTGTTAGGCGCCAGCTTTGGCATTTCGCCCTGGCAGGTGGTAACACAAAGTTACTACTGCCTGTTGTTATTACTGGTTGCTACGTTAACGGTATTGTTGCGCCGCGCCACAACGGCACAGCCTGACGCTATGTAACGCACCGCTATAACAGCCTGCTGATCCGCAATTGCAGCAGGCTGTTCCTGGTGCTAAAACAACAGGTACTGTTACAGTTTGCAGCTAGGTAAAGCAGATGCAGATTTACGCTCGTTGAAGAGTTTCATTGCCGTTGGCAATTTCTCGCGTAACTCTTTAATGCGACTCTCAGGTGCCGGGTGTGTCGACATAAACTCAGGTGTTCCCGCGCCACCCAGGGCGGCCATATTCTGCCACAAATTTACCGCCTGACGAGGTTCAAAGCCGGCTTTAGCCATTAACTCCAATCCAATAATATCTGATTCGGTTTCATGCGCACGGCTAAACGGCAGAGCGACGCCAAGCTGAGCCCCTAAACCAAATGCCATCATCAGCTCTTGCTGGTATTTGACACCATAAGCTTTCATACCTGCATCACCCAATGCCAGCACTGTTTGCAATGCCTGATTGGTCGATAATCGTTCGTTGCTGTGACCGGCAATAACATGACCAATTTCATGACCAATAACGGCGGCAAGCTGCTCTTTATTCTCAGCAACCTTCAGTAGCCCGGTATAAACCCCTATTTTGCCGCCAGGTAATGCAAACGCATTCACCTGATCAGACTCGAATACGACAATTTCCCAACTCTGCGCACGCAGGTCATCAGGTGTTACCGCTAACAAGCTATTCGATACGCACTTCACGTAGCTGTTAATTTTCGCATCTTTGTTAATCGGCGTCTCCGCTTTCATGCTGTCAAACGTTTGCGCGCCCATTTTGCTCAGCTCCGCATCGTTAAACAGCATAATCTGCCGCCGTCCGGTAGGCGACTCTGCACACGCTGCAATTAACAATGTACAGGTTGCCGTCAGCAATATTTTTCTCAACATCAATATATCCTTATCCGTTGCCTTAGTAGGGAAAGTGGTGCTAGCTCTAATTGTATCTGCTGCAGAACAAAAAACCACCCGAAGGTGGTTTTCCATTAATTATTAGCTGGTTAGGTCATCAAAGAACTTCTTCACACCATCGAAGAAGCCTTTAGATTTTGGCCTGTGTTTGGCTTCACCATCTCCGGCCATACTGTCATCAAGCTGGCGTAGCAAATCTTTTTGCTTCTCGCTTAAATTGACTGGCGTTTCAATAACCACCTTACAGACTAAATCTCCAACTCCACCGCCGCGAACCGATTGTACGCCTTTGCCACGCAAACGGAACATTTTCTCGGTTTGTGTTTCTGCCGGAATTTTCAGTTTTACCCGACCGTCCAGTGTGGGTACGTCTATTTCACCACCCAGTGCCGCGGTAGTGAAACTCAGCGGAACATCGCAGTACAGATTATTGCCATCACGGACAAAAATAGGGTGTTCCCGCACATGCACCTGCACATACAAGTCGCCTGCCGGCGCGCCATGCATACCCGCTTCACCTTCGCCGGTTAAACGAATACGGTCGCCGGTGTCTACACCAGCCGGAATTTTCACCGACAAGGTTTTGGTTTTTTCTATGCGGCCTTCACCGTGACACTTGCTGCATGGTTCCGGAATGATCTTGCCACGACCGCTACAGCTAGGACAGGTTTGCTGTACGGCAAAAAAGCCCTGACGCATCGTAACCTGACCAGCGCCATGACAGGTTGGACAACTTTTTGCTGACGTGCCCTTCTTAGCACCTGAGCCATCACAGCTGTCACAACCAACCATCGTCGGCACTTTAATATCAACCGACTTACCGCGTACGGCTTCTTCCAGGCTCAATTCCAGGTTGTAGCGCAGATCTGAACCACGCTGTGCCCGCGACTGACCACGGCGGCCACCGCCACCGAAGATATCACCGAACACATCGCCGAAAATATCACCGAAATCAGCGCCACCTGCGCCACCACCACCACGGTTTTGGTCTACCCCGGCATGGCCATAACGGTCATAGGCTGCACGCTTTTGCTCATCCGACAACACCTCATAGGCTTCCTGAACTTCTTTAAACTTCTCCTCCATGCCCTTGTCACCCTGGGTTCTATCCGGGTGAAATTTCATGGCGAGGCGTTTATAAGCCTTCTTGATGTCTTTGTCGTCGGCGCCTTTAGCGACACCTAATACTTCATAATAGTCACGCTTGGACATACTTCTCGCTCAGTGCTTCTCAATTTAAAAGGCTGCAGTATACTGCAGCCTGGTTAAACCTGACTTACTTTTTGTCGTCTTTAACTTCTTCAAACTCAGCATCAACGACATCATCATTGCCATCAGCTTGCTGGCCAGCATCACCGCCGCCCTGCTGTGCTTTAGCCTGAGAGGCTTCCATCAGCTTTTGCGAAGCCTGAATAAGTGCCTGAGATTTTTCGTCAATTGCGGCCTTGTCACTGCCTTTTAACACAGCTTCCAGCTCTTTGATTGCCGTTTCAATCTCTTCTTTATCATTTGCCGCTAAGCTATCACCCACTTCTTCGAGCTGTTTGCGTGTGGCGTGAACCATTGCATCAGCCTGATTACGGGTTTGCACCAGCTCTTCAAACTTTTTGTCTTCTTCTGCGTGCGCTTCAGCATCACGTACCATGGCCTGAATTTCTTCATCGCTTAAGCCAGAGTTGGCCTTGATAGTGATCTTTTGCTCTTTGCCAGTATCTTTATCTTTGGCAGACACATGCAGAATACCGTCGGCATCCAAATCGAAGGTTACTTCGATTTGTGGTTCGCCACGGCGACCGCCACGAATACCTTCTAAATTAAACTGCCCCAGCGACTTGTTGTCTGAAGCGCGTTTACGCTCACCCTGCAATACATGAATCGTTACTGCAGACTGGTTATCTTCTGCTGTTGAGAACACCTGCGACTTTTTCGTCGGAATGGTGGTATTTTTCTCAATCAGCGCCGTCATTACGCTGCCCATGGTTTCGATACCCAGTGACAGTGGCGTAACATCCAGCAACAGTACGTCTTTAACATCACCCGACAGTACCGCACCCTGAATTGCCGCACCCACCGCAACAGCTTCGTCCGGGTTTACATCTTTACGTGGCTCTTTGCCAAAGAATGCAGTTACTGCTTCCTGGACTTTCGGCATCCGGGTCTGACCGCCCACCAGGATGATGTCATTGATCTCGCCAACGCTTAAATCTGCGTCTTTCAATGCTTGCTTCAACGGCTCAATAGTACGCTGAATTAAATCTTCAACCAGCGACTCAAGCTTGGCACGGGTTACCTTAATGTTCAGGTGTTTCGGGCCAGACGCATCTGCAGTAATGTACGGCAGGTTTACTTCGGTTTGTGAGGCTGACGACAGTTCAATCTTGGCTTTCTCTGCAGACTCTTTTAACCGCTGCATCGCCAATGGGTCATTACGCAGGTCAATGCCCTGCTCTTTTTTAAACTCTTCAACCAGGTAGTTGATTAAGCGGTTATCGAAATCTTCACCACCTAAGTGGGTATCACCGTTAGTCGCTAATACTTCAAAGGTTTGCTCGCCGTCAACGTCATCAATTTCAATGATCGAGATATCGAAAGTACCGCCACCTAAGTCATATACTGCAACCTTGGTGTCGCCTTTCTTTTTATCCATACCGTAAGCCAGTGCAGCAGCTGTTGGCTCATTGATAATACGTTTTACATCTAAACCCGCAATGCGGCCGGCATCTTTAGTTGCCTGACGCTGAGCATCGTTAAAGTAAGCAGGTACAGTAATAACTGCTGCCGTTACCGCTTCCCCTAAGAAATCCTCGGCGGTTTTCTTCATCTTTTTCAGCACTTCAGCTGAAATTTGTGGTGCAGCTAACTTTTTACCCTTAACTTCAACCCAGGCATCACCATTATCGGCCTTAACAATAGCGTAAGGCATAATTTTGATGTCGCGCTGCACTTCTTCGTCTTCAAAACGACGACCAATTAAGCGTTTAATTGCAAACAAGGTGTTTTTCGGGTTGGTAACTGCCTGACGTTTAGCGGGTTGACCAACTAATACTTCGCCGTCTTCAGCGTAAGCAATAATAGATGGCGTAGTACGGGTGCCCTCTGCGTTTTCTAATACGCGAGGTTTGTCGCCGTCTAATACCGCCACACATGAGTTGGTTGTACCTAAGTCAATACCGATGATTCTGCCCATAACTGCTCTCCACTTATAATCTGAACAATTAAAAATTGTGTTGAAGCGTTAATGGGGATTAGCCCTGTTCCATTCAAGGTTATTAGTAGAATTTTTTTGCTTTAACTTATAAAAGCAACTGTTTAGCCCGCTTTCGCTGCTATAGCGGCGAAAGCGGTTAACTTATATCATTGGACCTGACTATAATAGCAGGCATCAATCACCGATAATTACAGGGTTTTGTTATGCCATTATTAGACAGTTTCACCGTAGACCACACTATTATGAAAGCCCCTGCCGTGCGGGTGGCAAAGAAAATGAATACCCCTAAAGGTGATGCAATAACCGTATTTGACTTACGCTTTTGCGTGCCTAATGAAGAAATTTTATCGGAGAAAGGCATTCATACGCTGGAGCATTTGTTTGCCGGTTTTATGCGCGACCATTTAAATGCGGCTGATGTTGAAATTATCGATATTTCGCCGATGGGTTGTCGCACCGGTTTTTATATGAGTTTAATTGGTACACCTGACGAGCAGCGCGTGGCACAGGCCTGGCAGGCCGCAATGGATGATGTGTTGCATGTCGCCAGCCAAAATGACATTCCCGAGCTGAATGTATATCAGTGTGGTACTGCGCAAATGCACTCTCTGGACGAGGCCAAACAAATCGCGCAAAACATCCTGAACCGTGGTGTTGCGGTAAATCGCAACGACGAACTGGCGCTGCCCGCAGAACTTCTCAAGACGCTGTAATTATTGCACGTCGACTGTACCGCAGGCGTTAACAGCAAAACTGCGTTAACGCCTGTGGCTATCCGGCAATATAGCGACATACTTTATCGCGGCCACTGTTTTTTGCCTGATACAACGCCACATCTGCCGCCGCTATCATCTGCTGCGCCTGATGATAATCGCTGTCGTTCCACGAGGCGACCCCGGCAGAGAAACTACAGTGAAACGCCGTATCACCGGCGGTGAATTGCAGTGAGCGGAACGACTGTAATATCTGTGCTACCAATAAACTGGCCTGCTCACCATCACAGTCGGGTAGCACCAGCATAAATTCTTCTCCGCCATAGCGCCCGGCCTTGTCTGTTTTTCTAATGCGTTTTCTTAGCAATGTAGCCAGCGCCGTTATCACCAAATCACCGGTGGCATGGCCATAGCTGTCATTCACGTTTTTAAAATAATCAATATCCAGCATCACAATACTCAACGGGACTTTACTGCGCCTGGCGCGCTCAAACTCCCGCTCGGCAATCTCTTTAATCGCACTGTGTTTTACCAGCGCCGTCAGGCTATCCTTTTCTATCAGGTTTTTAATCTGAACACTGCGAGCCAGCCGCACTTTAATCAGCTGCGCCAGTTGAGTATCGTCGATTGGCTTGGTGAGAAAATCGTCGGCACCATGCGCCATCGCGCGAATTTGCAGTAACTTATTTGCCTCAGACGATAAAAAAACGATAGGTAGGCGGCGCAACGAACGGTATTGACGAATTAGTCCTGCCAGCTCAGTTCCTGAATAGTCGGGCATATACATGTCCATTAACAGCAGATCAGGCTGGAATTGCATCAATTCACTGACAATATTGCGTACATTGTTAAGAATGCGGGTTTCAATGCCTACGGTATTCAGCACCAGAGCATAATGTTCTGCCAGTAAGCGATCATCGTCGACAATAAATACCCGGCCCGCGTTGGCGGTCGATTGCTCCAGCAACTCTGTCGTTGCGGCAATCATATTGGTCACATCCAATGGCGAGACAAAAAACGCATCTGCGCGCTGCTGCGCCGCTTTAATGCGTAATTCAAAATTATCGGTGGTGGAATACACCATCAGTTTGGAGTGATGCTTAGTTAGCTGGTTCAGCAAATACTGCTGCGTAAACAACGACTGACCGTTTTTCAACGTAATACTGCTCAGCAGCACTGCTGGCGCCGAAACTTGCAGCCGGGTTATGCAGCTATCAAAGTCGGCGAAATGCTCAACCCGGTGACCGAAGGCGCTAAGTTGAAGTGTCAGCTCTTCTATCATTTCTGGGCTGTCCAATAGCAACCAGACCGCACTGGGGTCACGCAAACTGCGCTCTAACATGCTGTTGTTGTCACTCGCTGTTTGTTGTGCTTGCGCCGCGGCTATATCAAACTCCAGCACGGCACGTTTCAGCGCAGGCAGGCTTTGGCTAAATTGTTGTGCGGTTTTACCTTTTAGCAGGTTTGCCAGTTGTTCAATTTGCCGCGCCTGATTACCTAGCACCGCATAACCAAAAGTACCGCATGCGCCCGCTAATTTATGCGCTTCAGCGATGAGTTTATTCAGCGCTTTTTGATCATGTGCCTGCTCGATGATTTGCAGCATGTCCGCAGCACGTTGTGGCAACGCTGACGAAAACCGTTCACGCAGTTGCTGAAATACCACTGTAAAATCGGCTTTCCCGCTATCATTTTTCACTGAACAGTTCCGTTACCAAGCTTTAGTGCATGCTAGCTGAGCTAAGTATCAAGTCAACAAAAAAACGTGCATGCCACACCGCCTTAACGACTGCAACGGTTAAGCAGATAGATAATATGCTGATATTCCACCCCGCTATGTCGCGATAGCCCAATTTCACAGGTCCGGCTGGTAGATATGCCTTGCGTACACTGACTGACCTGTTGTTTTAGTGTAGATAACGCAGACGCGTTAAGCTCAGGTAAGGCAAAGCCTTTGTCACCGGCAAAACCGCAGCAACTAATGCCCTCTGGCACAATTACGTTAGTAGTACAGGCGCGCAGCAATGTTGTTAGCTTGTCGCTGTGTCCCAATTGACTGGCACTGCAACTGAGATGCAAGGCGACCGGCTCAGCCAGCGCCGTGATATGTAATTTTGGTAACACCTGATCATGCAAAAAGTCGACGCTGTCGACTATATTTAGCCGGCTGTCCAGCTTGCCCCGTAGCGTTAAACTGCACGGGCTGGTATCTGAAAACACCGTGAAAGCGCCATTATTGCTGGCATCTAATAACCATCGCTCTAATTGCTGTTGTTTCTGTCCGGCGGCTGCAAACTGGCCTTTAGACTGAAACGGCATACCGCAGCACTGGCTGTCTATTCCATCAGGGATAATCAGCTGATAACCGGCCTTTGCCAGTAACTCGGTACTAACCTGTAATAAACTACGATTATCTTGACTGCCAGCTTGTGGCGCCATCACTCTGCCACCACAACCCGCCAGATAAATTACCGGCTGCAACGCCATATTTGCTGCGTGTTTTGCTGGCTTAACGCGGGTAAAGTTGGCCGTTGGCATCGCTTGATGCCAAAAGGGCAATAGCTTACTCACTAAACGGCCGGCGCTTAACCCCAGCCGCGTAGCCGTGGCGATGGCAGAAAAGTGCCGGGCACCAAATGCAGCCACAGCCTGCCAGCGCTGATTACGCTGGCTGCGCAATTGCCGGGTTAAATCGCCGGTATTGATCCCCACCGGACAAGCGCTACTGCACATACCACAGGCAGCACAGGTATCGTTGCCCTGATACTGATAAGACTGCTGTAATGCTGCCAGGCGCTCGGGTTCTTCGCCACCGCGCGATAAACGCGAAATCTCCCGTTGCGTGACGATCCGTTGACGCGGTGTCAGCGTTAATTTGCGTGACGGGCAGACCGGCTCACAAAAACCACATTCTATGCATTTATCAACCAACGGATTAGTTGCTGGCAACGGTTTTAAGTTCTGCAGATGCAGCCTTGGGTTGTGGCTTAGTACAACGTCCGGGTTGAGGATATGCTGCGGATCTAACAGCCGTTTGAGCCGCCACATTAACTGATAAGCCTCAGTGCCCCACTCCAGCTCAACAAAGGGTGCCATATTACGGCCGGTGCCATGCTCAGCTTTTAATGATCCGCCAAACTCAGTGGCAACCAGGGCGGTAACTTCATGCATAAAGGCTTCATAGCGGGCTACCTGCGTGGCATCGTCAAAACTCTGGGTAAAGACAAAATGCAGGTTACCGGCCAATGCATGACCAAAAATAATTGCTTCTGTGTAGTAATACTTGTCAAACAACTGCTGTAAACGTGAAACCCCTTGTGCCAGCTGCGCGACAGGGAAAGTAACATCTTCGATAATCACCGTTGTGCCGGTTTTACGCACCGCGCCGACTGCCGGAAAGGTACCTTTTCGAATGGCCCACAGCTGATTGTATACCGCGGGGTCGGCGCTAAAATCTACCTGTTGTTCCAGGCTAAACTGCTGCACCACCTGACGCAGCTGCACGAGCTGCTGTTGCAGTAAGCTGTGACTGGCCGCGGTTGTTTCAATAAGTAAGGCACAGGCATTATCGGATAAGGTTTTCACCCAGGCCGGCATACCGGCTTTATGCTCAACCGAGCGTAAACTGCGGCGGTCCAGCAGCTCTACTGCTGATACCGGCGCTGTTTTTAATATACCCACGGCAAGACAGCAGCTCTGTACTGTCGGAAACACCAGTAAGCTACTGGCGCGGTGCGGATAATCAGGCACAGTGTTATACGTCACGGCACTGATAAAACCCAGACAGCCTTCTGAGCCGACCATCAGGTGGGTAAGAATATCAATTGGATCAGTAAATTCGGTTAACGCATTCAGCGAAAAGCCGGTGGTATTTTTTAGCCGGTACTTGTGGCGAATTTTGTCGTTTAATGCTGCGTTATTGCGGGTTTGTTCGGCCAGCAATGCCAGCTCAGCCAGCAATTTCGCATGGCTTTGACGAAATGCAGCAACGCTTTGCGCATCTTCAGTATCCAGCACGGTGCCATCGAACAGAACCAGTCGCATAGCAGCCAGGGTGTTAAAGCTGTTATGCGCTGTACCGCAACACATGCCACTGGCGTTATTGGCAACGATGCCACCAATTTTGCAACTGTTGATCGACGCCGGATCCGGACCAATTTTACGCTGAAACTTCGCCAGAACGCTGTTAGCCTGAGCACCAATAACACCAGGCTGCAGACGGATCTGCTCGCCTAAACCGCGCACTTCACGCTGTTGCCAGTTTTCGCCCAATACCAGCAGTACTGAATCCGTAACCGCCTGGCCGGATAAACTGGTACCGGCCGCACGAAAGGTCAGCGCAACGTGGTGCTCATTTGCCAGTTTTAACAGCGCCACCACTTCCGCTTCACTCTCTACCCGCACTACCAGCTTGGGCAATAAGCGATAGAAACTGGCATCGGTGCCATAGGCCAGCGTCGCTATAGGGTCATCAAAATAGCGCTCAGCCGGAATAAGCCGTTTAACAGCCTGGATAAACTGCGGTGGCATGCAAACCTCTGGCGATAAATCACACAAGTCAGATTAACCGATAATACGGTATTCTCCGCCAGAGCGCATAAACTTTTTAAATAAAACGCATAGTAATGTATAAATTATTCATCACATCTATCAATCGGAGGTTTAGCCGCGATATTGTGTTTGCCCGGATGTCTGCAATAAAAAAACCGGCTAAGCGCCGGTTTTTTTTATTGATTGGGTCACTTTATTACTCTGGCGCTTTGGATACACCCACCATTGCCGGGCGCAGTAAACGGCCGTTTAATTCATAGCCTTTTTGCATAACGAAGGTGACCGTATTTGGTGCGACATCAGCAGATGGCTGGATACTCATCGCCTGGTGCTGCTCCGGGTTAAATGGCTGGCCTTGCGGGTCAATCTGATTAACACCAAATTTGGCTACCGTATCAAGGAAGCTTTTCAGTGTCAGCTCTACACCTTCTACCACACCCTTTAACGTTTCATCTTCGCGGTCAATAAAACCCAACGCACGTTCCAGGTTATCTACCACTGGCAATAAGTCGCCGGCAAATTTTTCCAGCGCAAACTTATGCGCTTTTTCCACGTCCATGCTGGCACGGCGGCGCACATTTTCTGATTCTGCTTTAATACGCAGCATCAGATCCTGCTGCTCAGCTACCTGGGCTTTGGCCTCGGCCAACTCGGCTTCAAGTTTGGAAATGATGGCCTGCTCACCCGACAACTCGACCGTGTCGGCATGCTCATTGGTTTGCTGAGTTTGTTCAGTGGTGTTGTCGTTTGGCTGTTGTTGCTCAGTCATGCGTTACTACTCCCAAATTAAGTAGGTGTATTATGGGGATGCTTGGCCACGATTCAAGTTTAAATTTAATTGCCGTGCACAAGCGTCTACTAACGGAATGAGTCTGGCGTAGTTCATGCGCCGTGGCCCGAGCAGGGCAATAAACCGTTTAGGCTGTAGCTGATAGCGTTGCACGATAACACTGACATTCGCCAGCTCGATAAAACCAGATTCTTTGCCCAGCAACAACTTTGGCTGATCATCCTGCGTTACCGTTTGCAACAGCTGAATTAAACCGTCGGAGTGTTCCAGCATCTGCATGACCTGTTGCAGTGCCGGGTTCTGCTGATATTCTGGCGTTAACAGCAATTGATGCTGACCATAAATTAACGGCTGATGCTGTTGTAGCTCATCCAGACTCAGTTGCCCCAGCACCTTTTGCAATAAAACCTGGCACAGCGCTGTTTCATTGCGCACTATGCCTGCTAATCGCTCTATACCATCCTGCCACTGCCCAGCACCGCCCAGAGCCGCATTCAATAAACACAACACCTTGCTCAGCGTATTGCTGTCAATGGCCGTTTCACAATGCAGTACCCGGTGTAAAATGTCGCCGTCTTCATCTATTACCACCAGTAACAAGCGATCACTGGCCAGCCGGACAAGGTCAATTTGCCGTACGATACGACCATCGGCCTTAGGGGCGCTGACAATCGCAACAAAACCGGTCAGGTTAGTTAACAGCTGGCCAGCCTGCTGGCACAACAAAGACACCGGTAATTGTGGTGCCAGTTTACGCTGCAGTTCATTGTTCCAGAAACTGCTCAGCGGCTGCAGCTGCAGCATTTTATCAATAAAAAGTCGTATACCCGCGGTAGTAGGAATGCGCCCAGCCGATGTATGCGGTGAACGGATCAAACCGTCTTGCTCCAGCGCCATCATGGTATTGCGTACGGTGGCCGAGCTGACGGCTAACTGCGCGTTATCCGCCAGCAGCTTTGACGATACCGGCTGGCCGTCCAGTAAATACTGTTCCACAATCAGCTTTAATATCAGTTCGGGTCTGCTCAGGGTTAACGTCATGCACGCTCTCACTTCTGTATTGAGCTTTGATATGGGGGCATTGCCTTACAATTCAAGCAACCTATGCGGCTAGTGTCCGGCGCATGCTGCCGCTATACTGCGCTAACGCATTGAAAGGAACCCGCTATGCAACATGCTTTTACTACCGTTGGCCTGATAGGCAAACCGCATCATCAGGGTGCAAACCACACCCTGCTGGGACTGTATGGTTTTTTACAACAACAGGGACTGAAAGTCTATGTTGAAGAACGGGTTGCCGAGTCGCTAAATTTGCCGGAGGTAGAAGTTCTGGATCTGGTTGCGCTGGGCAAAAAGTGTGATCTTGCCATCGTAGTGGGTGGCGACGGTAATATGCTGGGTGCGGCCAGAGTGCTGGCGCGGTTCGACGTTGCCGTATTGGGCGTAAACCGGGGTAATTTGGGCTTTTTAACTGATTTGGCACCTGAAGACTTCCAACAACCGCTAAGTGAAGTGCTGGCAGGCAACTTTGTTACTGAAAAACGCAATTTGCTGGAAATATCAGTACTGCGCCACGGCATCATAAAAAGCAGCAACAGTGCGGTCAATGAAGCGGTGCTGCATGCCGACAAAGTTGCGCATATGATTGAATTTGAAGCCTATATTAATGATGAGTTTGTCTACAGCCAGCGTTCCGATGGCCTGATTGTCAGCACACCTACCGGCTCTACGGCCTACTCATTGTCCGGCGGCGGGCCAATTCTGACCCCCGATCTGGACGCCGTAACCCTGGTACCTATGTTTCCGCACACCCTGAGCAGCCGTCCACTGGTTGTATCTGGCAGCAGTGAAATACGTCTTAAGGTGGCCAGCACCAATGACGCTCATCTGCAAATCAGCTGTGACAGCCACGTTATCCTGGCGGTAATGCCGGGCGATGATATCTATATCCGCAAACATCCAACACCGCTGCGGCTGGTACATCCGCCAGGTTACAGCTACTTCCATGTACTGCGAAATAAGTTGGGCTGGGGTAGCAAACTTTATTAGTCAGCTGCTTGCCAAGTTCGTCATTCCTGTATAAAGTTACTGTATAAATAAACACTGTTATTTTTCACAGTAACTTGCCATTCAGGTTTGGAGCTCCCCATGCTGTGTCATCTGCATATCAGTAATTTTGCCATTGTCCGTGCGCTGGAAATCGATTGGGCCAGTGGTATGTCGACCATTACCGGCGAAACCGGTGCCGGTAAATCTATCGCCATAGATGCATTATCATTGTGTTTAGGCGAGCGCGCTGATGCAAGTGTAGTGCGACCGGGAGCAGATAAAGCCGATATTGTAGCCAGCTTTGATATCAGCGCGTTAACAGCCGCTCAGCATTGGTTGGCAGAGCAGGATTTAGCCATGGGTAACGAATGTATCGTTCGCCGGGTGGTCAGTAGCGAGGGGCGCTCACGGGGGTATATCAACGGTGTACAGGTCCCTGCGCAGCAACTTAAGGCATTAGGTCAGCACTTACTCAGCATTCATGGCCAGCACGCCCATCAGCAGTTGTTAAAGCAAGATTATCAGCGTCAGCTGCTGGATGCCTTTGCCGCCAACAGTGCAACACTGGACAGTACCCGCAGTGCCTGGCGCAGCTGGCAACAACTGCAACGTGAATACAGCGAACTGATGCAATCGCAACAACAGCGTGACGCCCAGCGCCAGCTATTGGAGTACCAGGTAGCAGAGCTGGATAACTTCGCCGCCCTTGAACACGAATATGCCGAATTAGAAACAGAACACAACCGCTTAAGTCATGGCAATACGTTATTAAGCCAGAGTCAGCAATGTTTGCAGCTGATGTACGATGATGAGCAGCAAAATATTTATCAGGCATTGTCCACCGCTGCTGCGCAAATGGAGCAATTAGCTGCACTGGATCCTGCTCTAAGTAGTATTACACAGATGCTTAATGACGCCTTGGTACAAACCGAAGAAGCCAGCCGTGAACTGCGGCGCTATGCCGACAAGGTAGAATTAGATCCTGAACGCTTAGCGCAGGTAGATGAGCGCCTGAGTCAGTGGCTTAATTTAGCCCGCAAGCATCAGGTTGCAAATGAAGAGTTACCCGTGCTGCACCAGCAGCTATCTGCCCAGTTAGCTACCCTGACCGGCAATGACAAACGTTTGCAACAGCTGGCCGAAGACATTGCACTGGCCGAGCAAAACTATCTGGCTCAGGCCGGACAATTAAGCGCATTGCGTCAGCAGGCTGCAGCAATATTAAGCGATAAAATCAGCCGCAGCATGCATGAACTGAGCATGGCAAACGCCCGTTTTAATATCCATATCCAGCCACTTAATACAGAGCAGGCCAGTGCCAACGGCATCGACAATATTGAGTTTCAGGTTTCAACTAATCCGGGCCAACCACTGCAAGCGCTACATAAAGTGGCATCAGGCGGCGAGTTGTCGCGTATCAGCTTGGCGATACAGGTGATCCTGGCCGATAAAATTACCACACCCACTCTCATTTTTGATGAAGTGGATGTCGGCATCAGCGGCCCGGTTGCCGCCGGTGTAGGCAGGTTGTTACGTCAGCTGGGGGAATCAACACAGATTATCTGTGTAACCCATTTACCACAGGTTGCCAGTCAGGGACATCAGCAATTATTTGTTGAAAAATACACCGATGGCCAGGCGACAGAAACCCGTATGCGCCAGCTAAGCGATGAAGATCGTATCAGCGAAATTGCCCGTTTACTGGCCGGTGAAAACATCAGCGCCAGTGCACTGGCCAACGCACGCGAACTTTTATGCGCCCCTACAGTCTGAAAGAAGGTTTTTCACCGGGCTTGTCATAGGGTATGATAAAGCCATTCAGATAAAGCAGATGTGACAGATGAAAGCAGTAATTAAAACCTTGATATTGGTAGCAGGCTTAGTTGGCGTGTCAGCTTGTAGCAGT
>JBFKFH010000003.1:0-33767 GCA_041618685.1 Rheinheimera sp. | reverse complement strand
CGCGCTTGATAATTGCGCACACCTTCCCACATTATCGGTGTGTCGGGCGCACGGGCAAAGTCGTCAATGCTGCACTCGGCAGGTTCCGTTTTAAATAACCAGTAGGCCATCTTTGCTGATCTCCATAGTTTGCGGCAGAATAGCATTTTCTATCCGCTAAACAGAACAAAGGACTTATCTATGAGCCAGGTATTACAAAATTTGCTGACATTGCTGAAGCTGGAAACCATAGAACAAGGCCTGTACCGCGGTCAGAGCCAGGATCTGGGTTTTAAATCAGTATTCGGTGGCCAGGTAATGGGGCAGGCGCTGTCCGCTGCAAAAGAAACCCTTGCTGAAGACCGCAAAGTGCATTCATTCCACTCTTACTTTCTGCGTCCGGGCGATGCGGCTAAACCTATAGTATATGAAGTAGAAAATATTCGTGATGGCAAAAGCTTCAGCACACGTCGTGTCAGTGCCATACAGTATGGCAAGCCTATTTTTTATATGACGGCGTCGTTTCAGGCTGAGGAGACCGGGTTTGAACACCAGGATGTGATGCCTCAGGTACCTGAGCCGGAGTCGCTGGTGTCTGATCTGGAATTTTATCAGCAACACGCACATCTGATACCAGAGAGTTTGCGCAGTAAGTTTATTTGTGAAAAACCAATAGAAATGCGGCCGGTTGATTTTCAAAATCCATTTAAGCCTGAGGTAAGTCCGGCCAGACGTTACGTCTGGTTCAAAGCCAATGGTGCTATGCCAGACGATTTACGCGTGCACAAATATATGTTGGCCTATGCGTCGGATTTTAATTTCCTGCCCACTGCGTTGCAGCCGCATGGCAAGTCTTTTATGGCGCCGAATATGCAAGTTGCCACCATTGATCATGCAATGTGGTTTCATCAGGATTTTCGTTTTGATGATTGGTTGCTGTACGCAGTCGACAGCCCCAGTGCGTCCGGAGGTCGGGGCCTGGTGCGCGGCCAGTTCTTTAACCGTGCCGGCACCTTAGTTGCGTCTACCATTCAGGAAGGAGTGATTCGGGCCTACCCGACCAGCCGCTAATGCGTGCTGGCCGGAGGAACGATACTGTGAATGCTTTGCAAGACCTCATTGCGCAGCAACAAACTGACCGTGGTATTTAAGACCGGTAATTGCGTGGTTGCAATAACACGGTTTTGCTCGTCTGTTTGTGTGTAGCCGCTGTCTTTTAACGCATTGACTAACGTAGCGAACAGTTGTTTATCGTAATATTCCGGTGCAGTAATACCATGCAGATTTAGCAGGCGTTGTGCCAGTTCGTGGCTATGTTTTTCCAATGTGGCGCGGCTTTGCGGGCCCAGGCTCTCAATAAGCTGCAATACCATGGCATAGCGCTGTAGCGTGTGTTCTGCATTATGAGCAAGCAGGTTTAGCATAAAATAACCGGCACTGTGCTGGGTGGGAGAGCGGTACAGTTGCTCATGCTGTTCAGCCAGACCGGTTTCAACTAAGTGTTGCAATACTGCGCTGCAATAAGTGTCAAGGCCGGCAATGTCCAGGAACAATTCTTGCTGCAACAACGGGTACAATTGCTGCACGATAGCAGTTAATTGCGACTGACTGATTTCACGTTGATGTAATATGGCGCTGGCGATAATGGCCGGCAGCATAAAAGCATGCAGCACATTGTTGCGATAATAGCTAAGCAAAATGGCGTTATCATCTGTCATGCTAATCAGCTGGCCAAAGCTGTCGCTGCATTGCTGTATTTTTTGCAGCTTCAGCGCATGGTCTATTAATTGCTCGGCCGTTTCTTCTGGTTGTGTCATTTGCTGATGGTAGGGAACCGCTCGCTGCAGCTGCAGATAGAAGCTGATTTGTTGCGCCAACTCAGCCCGGGTCAGCGTATGCTTGTCGGTTGCAAGCAAACATAGCGCAATCAGGTTCACGCTATTAAGTGCGGCTGCCTGGTTGATGCGCTGCATTATGCGGTCAGCCAGCTGCGCCACGGCAGGATTTAGCCACTGTGGTTTTTGCACATCAAGTGGATGAATATCCTGCTTCCAGTCGGGTACTTGTTGGTTTAAATAGTTGTTCAGTGTGATCGGTTCGCCAAAGTTTACATAACCATAGCCGTAGTCCCGCAGGTTACGTATTGCCTTTAAAACGCCCCAGATGGATTCTTTTTGTTTACCAGAGCCTTTTAATTCACGAAGGTAAGTGTTTACTTCCATGACATGCTCGTAGCCAAGATATACCGGCACCAGCGTGACGGGTCGTTCAATACCACGCAGCATTGACTGCAGTGTCATCGCCAGCATGCCGGTTTTGGGTTGCAGCAGACGACCCGTGCGGCTGCGACCGCCCTCGGTATAGTATTTTACTGAATAGCCTTTGCTAAATAGCTGGCACAGATATTCGCGGAATACCGCAGAGTACAGCTTATTGCCGCTAAAGCTGCGGCGAATAAAAAATGCGCCGCCGCGACGGAAAATCGGCCCCGCTGGCCAGAAATTTAAATTGATACCTGCGGCAATATGCGGTGGAGCCAGTCCTTGCTGGTAAATTACGTAGCTAAGCAGCAGGTAATCCATGTGGCTGCGGTGGCATGGTACGTAGACGATTTCATGGCCTTTTTGTGCCAAATCGCGCAGCATATCTGCATTGTTAATCTTGATACCGGTATAAAGCTTATTCCATAGCCAGCG
This sequence comes from Rheinheimera sp., assembly GCA_041618685.1. GTDB lineage: Bacteria > Pseudomonadota > Gammaproteobacteria > Enterobacterales > Alteromonadaceae > Alishewanella. Next base: position 31,092 of record JBFKFH010000003.1, on the reverse strand, counting down.
TAGCACCCGATCACCCACGCGCAGCGTTGTTGCACGGTAGTCCGCTGCGATTTCCAGCAATAACTTGCGGGCTTCCTGGCGTGCAGTAGAAATAGAAATACGCTTGGATTTTGCTTCATCCTCAACAGCTTTCTTCAGTGCAGCAGACGCCAGTAAGGCATTGAACAATTGAGCGCGTTGTACCAGTTTGGGCCCATTGGCAGCAAGACGCTGGCGGTAAAAATGAAAACGCGACATACGCAGCAGTTTATGCGCGGTTTGCGGTGCTGCGCCAAACTGCACCGCCATGTGCTTTAGTGCAACTGGCCGGCTGAACCTGACCAGCGAATGACGGCCGGAAACTAACACAATCAATAATTTTGCCAGCCAGTTCGGTGCGTGGGCCTCGCCGAGCAACCATTTGATGCTATTTTCTTTGCCCGGCGCGCGGCCCCACAATAATGCAATAGGAACCAATTGCGCATTCAATTCAGGGTTTTCTAGGTGCGCCTGGAGTAATGCCTGCCCCTGGGCCAGGGCAGTGGTTTTACCGCGCTTAAACATCAACGTATGCGGCTTTTCTAAAAACAGCGTACGGGGGTGCTGTTTATCGTTCAGTCGGACATCGTCGGCCGGGTCGGGTAAACCAAGTTTGGCACAAACGCGACGAATAGCGGCGAAATCGGTAGCTGACTCGGTCGCACATACATAAAACAACGGTTTGCTCTGGTCTAGCGCCAGTTCAGTAACCGGCTGCTCAGGGACGATTTTGTACTTCAGCAGCGGCCACAATGGCCATTTTAATAACGCTGCAAACAATGTTACCGACCGGAACATAGCCTTCCCATCCTCAATTAAAATGTGCTCTAGCATATCACGTCAGCGTGGCGCGGAAAATTACATGGCAACACAGAAACTTGCAATTGCAATACGCCTGTATATACTCACAGTACCTACTGTACAGGCAACCAGCTTTATGAGACCACTGACACCACGGCAGGCAGAGATCCTGCAACTGATTAAAGATTATCAACAAGATAGCGGCATGCCCCCTACGCGGGCTGAAATAGCTACGCAACTGGGCTTTAAATCTGCGAATGCTGCTGAAGAGCATTTAAAGGCGTTGGCAAAAAAAGGTGCTATCGAAATGATGCCGGGCACATCGCGAGGCATTCGACTGGTCGAAACGGACGAACCGGAACAATTAGGTTTGCCATTGATTGGTAAGGTTGCTGCGGGACAGCCGATCCTGGCCGCAGAGCATGTACAGGAACATTATCAGGTTGATGCAGATTTGTTTAAGCCGCGCGCAGATTTTTTACTGCGGGTGCAAGGTATGAGTATGCAGGATATCGGTATTCTGGACGGCGACTTGCTGGCTGTGCACAAAACTAATCAGGCACAACCCGGACAGGTCGTCGTGGCCCGGGTAGACGAAGACGTTACGGTAAAGCGCTTCCAGCGTGAAGGCAACACGGTTTTACTAAAGGCAGAAAACAAAGATTTTGATGTCATTAAAGTCGATCTCAGTGCTCAGCATTTTGCTATTGAAGGCTTGGCTGTAGGCGTCATTCGCAATGGAAGTTGGTTATAATTTGTACTAGGGTCAATGAGTTATTTGTTAATAAGCGCTGGTATGACCACTAAGGTTTGCCGGCGCTTTTGCTATTTAGGGGTTTACACTGGCCACGATTTGGATAATTCTTAGGCTGAAACTGATTAAAAAACAACAACAGGGTCAGTTCCGGTTTCTGCGCTTGCCCCGAAGCCGACACTTACAATAACAATAATAAACTGGTGAAACTTCATGCATGGATTCGGTGTGGGTGTGCAAGAACCGTGTAGTACTGTGTGCTTAGTTTCTGCAGTTTGCTTTGCAAATGACAGAGGAGAAGTCCAGTGACGAAAACGCGTAGTATTCGTTGGTCGCTGCCAACCCTGCTTTTAGCTGCGACAGCTAACGCGACGGATATGCCCCTAAATATGACAAAAGGGGTTACGGAAATCAGTCAACAGGTATATCACCTGCACATGACGATATTCTGGATCTGTTGCGCTATTGGCGCAGTGGTGTTCGGGATCATGTTCTGGTCCATCGTTCGCCATCGAAAAGCGCGTGGTGTGCAGCCTGCCCAATTCCATGAAAGCACCAAAGTAGAAATACTCTGGACCGCTATTCCGGTATTAATTCTGATTATTATGGCCGTTCCGGCTACCAAAACACTGATTGCAATGGAAGACACCACAGAGGCTGATGTCACTGTAGTCGTTACCGGTTCGCAATGGAAATGGCACTACAAATACCTCGAACACGATGTCGAGTTTTACTCGTTGCTGGCTACACCGAAAGAGCAAATTAATAACAAATTCGCCAAAGGTGAAAACTATCTGTTGGAAGTCGATAGGCCACTGGTGATCCCGACAGGTAAAAAAGTGCGGTTCCTGATGACATCAGATGATGTGATCCATTCCTGGTGGGTGCCGGCATTTGCTGTTAAAAAAGATGCTAACCCTGGCTTTATCAATGAAGCCTGGACCCGGGTAGATGAGCCCGGCCTTTATCGGGGCCAGTGTGCAGAACTGTGCGGCAAAGACCACGGTTATATGCCGATAGTGGTTATTGCAAAAACACCTGCTGACTTTGAGCAATGGATGAATGGCGAAGCAGAGCGGATTGCGAAAGCAAAAGCAGAAGAGCAGGAATTGCTGGCGATGAATATGGGTATGGACGAGCTGATGAGTGTCGGCGAACGTACATACACCGCGTACTGCGCTGCCTGTCACCAACCAAACGGCGAAGGTTTACCTGGCATTTTCCCTGCACTGAAAGGCAGCGCAATAGCGCTGAATGATAAAGCAGGACATATCGATGTTGTCGTTAATGGTAAAGCCGGCACCGCGATGCAGGCCTACGGCAAACAACTTAGTTTAAAAGAAATTGCCGCCGTAATTACCTATGAGCGCAACGCCTGGGGTAACAGTACCGGTGAATTGGTGCAGGCTGCTGATGTGCATGCCGTCATGCAAGGTAAAGGGGAATAACGGATGAGTGCAGTAGTGACAGAGCATGAACATGATCACGAGCATCATGACCATAAGCCCAGCGGTATAAAGCGCTGGCTTTACACCACCAACCACAAAGATATTGGTACCATGTACCTGGTGTTTGCGCTGGTGATGTTTTTTATTGGCGGTGCGATGGCGATGGTGATCCGGGCAGAATTGTTTCAGCCTGGAATGCAGTTCGTTGAACCTAATTTTTTCAACCAGATGACGACAGTGCATGGTCTGATCATGGTATTCGGTGCAGTAATGCCTGCCTTTACGGGGCTAGCTAACTGGATGATACCGATGATGATTGGTGCGCCTGACATGGCGTTACCTCGGATGAACAACTGGAGCTTCTGGATCCTGCCGTTCGCGTTTTTAATTTTATTAATTACGCTATTTATGCCGGGTGGCGGGCCAAGTTTTGGCTGGACATTCTATGCACCGTTATCAACGACATACAGTGGTGACAGTACTGCTCTGTTTGTCTTTTCCGTACACATTATGGGTATTTCGTCCATCATGGGCGCGATAAACGTTATCGTAACCATTTTCAATTTACGCGCACCAGGTATGACATGGATGAAAATGCCACTGTTTGTCTGGACCTGGCTGATTACTGCATTTCTATTGATTATGGTGATGCCGGTTTTGGCGGGTGCCGTAACGATGGTTCTGACCGACAAATACTTTGCCACCAGCTTTTTTGATGCAGCAGGTGGCGGCGATCCGGTATTGTTCCAGCATATCTTTTGGTTCTTCGGTCACCCTGAAGTGTACATTATGATACTGCCGGCATTTGGCATAGTGTCGAGCATTATTCCTACCTTCGCCCGTAAGCCATTATTTGGTTATGCGTCGATGGTTTACGCCACCTCAAGTATTGCGTTGTTATCCTTTCTGGTGTGGGCACACCATATGTTTACCACGGGGATGCCGGTTTTTGCCGAGCTGTTCTTTATGTACTGCACCATGCTCATTGCGGTACCTACCGGCGTAAAAGTGTTTAACTGGGTCGCTACTATGTGGCGCGGAGCTATGACATTTGAAGTGCCTATGATGTTTGCTTTGGCTTTTATCGTACTGTTTACCATTGGTGGTTTCTCCGGCTTGATGCTGGCGATTACCCCGGCGGATTTTCAGTATCATGACACCTATTTCGTCGTTGCCCATTTCCACTATGTGTTGGTAACGGGCGCGGTGTTTTCCATTATCGCTGCAGCGTATTACTGGCTGCCGAAATGGACCGGCTATATGTACGATGAAAAGTTGGGCCAATGGCATTTCTGGTGTTCACTGATTTCAGTCAACTTGCTGTTTTTCCCAATGCATTTTGTCGGTCTGGCAGGTATGCCAAGACGTATTCCGGACTATGCGCTGCAGTTTGCCGATTTTAATGCCTTTATCAGTATTGGCGGCTTTTTGTTCGGCGCGTCGCAGCTATTGTTTGTCTGGTTGCTGATCAAATGTGCCCGTGGTGGTGAGAAAGCTACAGCACAGGTGTGGGAAGGCGCTGAAGGGTTGGAGTGGGAAGTTCCTTCACCTGCGCCTTATCACACTTTCGAAACGCCACCAGTGATTAAGTAGGAGCACGTGATGGCACTGCGACATAAGCCACTTACCGTAAAGTTAGCCATGATTGCTTTGGCGATGTTTGGTTTTGGTTTTGCGCTGGTGCCGTTATACGACGTGTTCTGTGACCTGACCGGATTAAATGGCAAAACCGCGACAACCGCTGCGACAGCCGATGCCGCAGTGGTCGATACCAGCCGTGAAATCGTGATTGAGTTTATCGCCCGACCCAACAAGCAGATGCCCTGGGTGTTTAAGCCTGAGGTAACCCGCATGAAGGTGCATCCGGGCGAAATCCACATCATGAATTACTTCGCGCAGAATCCGACCGATAAGTTGATTATTGGTCAGGCTGTGCCGTCGGTGTCACCTGGTCAGGCCGCTTTATACTTTCACAAAATAGAATGTTTTTGCTTTACCCAGCAAAAGCTGGCAGGCGGTAAAAACATGCTGATGCCGTTACAGTTTTATGTCGACCCGGCACTGCCCAGTCAGTTTTCTACCATCACGCTGTCGTACACGTTGTATGACGTGACCAGCGGCTGGACCGAAAGCACTGCTGCGTCGTCACAACTTGGGGAATAACATGAATAAAACCTACGAAAAATATTATGTTCCCGCCCAGAGCCCATGGCCAATTGTTGGTGCCGTTGCTCTGTTTTTAATTGCCTTTGGTGCAGGGAATTTTGTCAATGAAGTAACTAAGCAACAGCCGGGGTTTGGTGGCTATATGCTGGCCGCCGGTTTTGCAGTGTTAATTTTTATGCTGTTTGGCTGGTTTAAGAACGTAATTGACGAGTCGATGAGTGGTCTTTACAGCCAGCAGATGGACCGTTCGTTCCGTCAGGGCATGAGCTGGTTTATTTTGTCAGAAGTCATGTTCTTTATGGCGTTTTTCGGTGCCCTGTTTTACGGCCGTGTTATCGCGATGGACTGGCTCAGTGGTGGCAGTAATAACGCCATGACCTTTGCGCTGTTGTGGCCTGGCTTTGAGGCGATGTGGCCATTGCTAAAAACACCTGGTGGTATTGAAACGCAAGCCATGCCAGCAACAGGTTTGCCATTGATCAACACTGCGATATTGGTCATTTCATCGATTACACTGCATTTTGCCCATACCGGTCTGGAACAAAAGAAGCGTGGTCAGCTTAAGCTGATGATGTTGGTGACCATCTTGTTGGGGGCAATATTTTTATGTCTGCAGGTATATGAATATATTCATGCTTACCGCGACCTTGGGCTGACACTGGCATCCGGCTTTTATGGTAATACATTCTTTTTGCTGACCGGCTTTCACGGTATGCACGTTACGCTGGGCGCAATCATTTTACTGTTTGTGTTCTTGCGGGTATTAAAAGGCCATTTCACACCAGAGAAACATTTTGCTTTCCAGGCAGCCGCCTGGTATTGGCACTTTGTTGATGTGGTATGGTTATGCCTGTATGTGTTTGTCTATGTATTGTGATAATTAGTAAGGTCTGGGGTTGGCTTCAATCAACCCCAGCGCCTGTGCAATAAAAATCAGCAGTAGCACCACAGCAGAAAACATCACACGGCGACCGAGAAAACGCGACATCTTAACGTCTGGCTGCGGCTGTTTAAGCATCACCAGACCGGCGCGAACCAGGTTAGCAATAATAAAAAGTAGTAGTGCGATGATCACGAGTTTAATCAACATAGGTCAATGGCTCCGGAGTTACAGTTATGCGCATTAAACTGGCGAACCAGGTTTTTGCAGTGCATACGCTTTGGCTGGGCCTCACTCTGACTGCTTTTATTATTTTAATCAACCTGTCCTGGTGGCAACTTAGCCGGGCTGATGAGAAATCTGTTCAGTTATCACGTCTGGCGCAATTGCAAAGTAATGGCGCATTACACCCGTCTCAACTCAGCCAGCTTAACCAAACAGATATTGATGGCGCACCGCTGCAAGGGCAGGGACGCTGGCTAGCGCCTGTTATATGGCTGCTGGACAATCAAATCGTAAAAGGCCGCGTTGGATATGACGTTATTGTACCGGTTGAGGCAAACGGGTTAGCACAGCCATTGCTGGTGAATTTGGGCTGGCTGGCCGCGACTGAGCGGCGCGACATTTTGCCGCAACTATCGATACCGGCGGACATTAACTTAGACGGATTACTGCGAATTAAGACTGACGGCTTAATGTTGCTGGGGCAGAATGCTGAGAATAATGGCGACTGGCCAATGCGCATTCAACAAGTCGCCTTTACCGAATTAGGCAGTTACAGTGGGTTGGACTTGTTCCCGGCAGTACTGTATCAGCAACAAAAGACAGATTTTGTTCCACATTATCAGCCAGTGGTGCTGCTACCAGAAAAACACCGCGGCTATGCGCTGCAGTGGTTTCTTCTGGCGGTAGCAGTGCTGGGTGTAGCACTGGCTGCCAGCCACCAGGGGAAGGCAAAAAATGAATAAGAAAAAGTTTCTGCTGTTATTTATCTTGTGTTGCGGCCTACCACTACTGGCTGCCAAATTGATCCTGGAAATGGGTTGGTTTAATAGCGGTGCTTCCAGCCAGGGGCAGTGGCAGCAAGCGGAGGTATTTTTATTAAGCCCAACGCCGGAGCGGGCGCACTGGCGGCTTGCGGTCACACCGGCCACAGAATGCCAACAGTTGTGCCAGCAAGCGCTGTATACGGTGCAACAACTTTATATTGGCCTGGGCCGCAAGCAAGAGCAGGTACAGCCGGTGTTGCTGGGTAAAACGACAACTCCGGCAGCGTATACGGTGTTTGCTAATATGGCGCCCCGCGAGCCGGTGCCCGCGGCATTACAAGACCGTATCTTGCTAATTGATCAACAAGGACTGGTGTTGTTGAGTTACCCGATGCCATTAGCGGAAGCCGATATGGCACCTACTGCAACGGCAATCCGCAAAGATTTACTCAAACTACTTAACTACGATCGGACCAGCGTATGAAAAAACAACAATGGCTGGCGACTGTCGCCATCTTTCTTACGATGGGCGTTATTTTACTCGGCGCCTATACCCGACTGACAGATGCAGGTCTGGGTTGCCCGGATTGGCCAGGTTGCTACGGCTTTTTAAAGGTACCACAGCAGGAGCATCACGTTGCCGCAGCTCAGGCAGCGTTTCCGGACCGGCCTTTGGTGGCGCATAAAGCCTGGAATGAAATGGTGCACCGTTACTTTGCGGGCACGCTGGGCATGTTAATTGCCGCCATCTTCCTGATGGCGATGTTTACTAAAAACAGCCGCAAAGTATTGCCCGGCATGCTGCTGGCATTAGTGATTTTTCAAGCCGCACTTGGCATGTGGACCGTAACATTAAACCTGTTGCCGTTAGTGGTGATGGGGCATTTGCTCGGGGGCTTTACTTTGTTAAGTCTGTTAGCGCTGCACTGGCTTAACTTGCATCCGCAGTGCTTAGTGACACAACCACAGCCTGCTGCATTAAAGCCCTTCGCGCTGCTGGCGATAATCGTCTTGGTCAGCCAAATTGCTCTGGGTGGCTGGACCGCAGCTAATTATGCTGCTCTGGCTTGCATTGAACTTCCTGTATGTGAAGCGGGTTGGCTCGAACGGCTGAATATTGCTGAAGCGTTTGATCTCCATCTTGGCCATGACGACTATGAGTATGGTGTCATGTCTGCTGAGGCGCGCCAGACAGTACATGTTTTTCACCGGCTGGGGGCGTTAGTTACTTTACTGGTTGTATCGGCGTTTCTGCTGCAAGTGTGGCGTCGCAGCAGCAGCAAAATTTTAACGCGGTTAACTCTCGCTGCGGCAGCGTTGTTACTGCTACAGTGTACGTTGGGTGTACTGAATGTCGTGTTGCATTTACCGCTGGCCAATGCTGTGGCACATAACTTTGTTGCCGCCAATCTGCTAATGTTGCTGGTAGTTATTTATATGCAGCTGCGCCACAGTCGCAAACACACTGCCAAGGAGATGCTATGACTGCCGTGCTGAGATCGAACACCCTAACCGGGCGGGCGCGTGATTATCTGGAATTGACCAAACCCAAAGTCGTAGCGTTATTAGTACTCACCGCCTGGGTGGGTATGATGCTGGCAGTGCCGGCATTACCGGATTTACTTACGGTGCTGGCGGCAACTGTGGGCATTGGTTTGTTATCGGCCGCTGCTGCTGCGATGAACCATGTGGTAGACCAACGCATTGATGCTCAGATGGCCCGCACCTACAGCAGGCCTGTTGCAAAGGGACGTATTAGTACCGCGCAGGCCACAACCTTTGCTTTTAGTCTGGCGCTGGCAGGCTTTGCCATTTTGTATCTGACGGTAAATGCGTTAACCGCCTGGCTAACCCTGGCGAGTTTGTTTGGTTACGCTGTGGTTTACACCATGTTTTTAAAGCGGGCGACCCCACAAAATATCGTGATCGGCGGTTTAGCCGGTGCCATGCCGCCTTTGCTGGGCTGGACCGCAGTCTCCGGTGAAATTCATGGCCATGCTTTGTTGTTGGTGATGATTATATTTGCCTGGACACCACCGCATTTTTGGGCGCTGGCGATTCATCGCCGCGATGATTATGCCAAGGTTAATATGCCGATGTTGCCCGTGACGCATGGTATTGAGTTCACTAAAAGTGTGATTTGTCTGTATACCGTGCTGTTGTTTCTGGTCTGTCTGATGCCTTATTTAGTCGGCATGACCGGCGCACTTTATCTGGTCGGTAGCGCTTTGCTAAACCTGCGTTTTATGCAATATGCCTGGAAACTAAAATTTGATGCCGATGCCGGTACTGCGATGGCGACCTTTAAGTTCTCTATCGTGCATCTGATGGTATTATTTCTGTTATTGCTGGTCGATCATTACTTTAAGGTAGCGCCAATTTATGTTTCGTAGTCTGACATACATTCTGTTAAGTGCCGCGGCGCTGATTGCCGGCGTCATGCTGTATCAATTGTCGCAGGTCAGCGCAGAGCCTAAGCTGGCATTAGTTTATCCTCAGCCCCGTGCGCTGGCGGATTTCAGCCTGACCGACCAACATGGCAACACGGTAAGCCGTCAGCAATTGTATGGTCAGTGGACGTTAGCGTTTGTTGGCTATACATCGTGCCCCGATATTTGTCCGTTAACCTTAGCTAAGCTGGCAGGTGTACAACCTGATTTAGCCAAATTGGTAAAGCAGCCATTAAAGATATGGTTTGTTTCGGTCGATCCCAAACGCGATAGCGTTGAGCAGCTGAATAACTATGTCAGCTACTTTGAGCAGGCAGATGTGCTGGGCATGACTGCCGGCCATGATCAACTGTTTCCGTTTGTTCGTCAGCTGGGTTTAATGTACGCCTTAAGCAGCACTACCGCGGAAGACTATCTGGTAGATCACAGTGCGTCGGTAGCATTGATCAATCCACAGGGTCAGTTAGTGGCGATGTTTAAACCACCAATGCAGCCAGGCGAGCTGCCGGTGATTAACGCTGAACAATTGCTGGCAGATTTTCCTCTGGTGCTAAACAAACTTAAGGCTGGTTAAGCCAAGGTTGAGAATACCAGTAGAAATAGCCTGGTTTGCTAATGGAGGGGGCGGTACAGTTGTAACGGGCGCGGCCTTTACCCATGGGCTTACCAGCAACAACACTAAAGGTGTTGTCGTTCAGCCAGGTTGGTGTCAATACTTCGCTACCAGCAAAACATTGCAATTGGTTTGGGCGAAAATCGCTTACAGCCAATGACAGCGTAAGCTTAGGCGGGTTGCTGCCAGACACCGGGTCTACACCGTGATAGTCGGTAATGTTAAACGCCAGGGTTTTTAGTTTCTGTGCCAGGTTTTTCAGATCAGCATACTGGCCTGCAGCCGGATAGCGCGGGATGCGCGTGAGGGCGGTGGCATTACCAATGGCGCCGGATTGTTGGCCGATGCCAATAAATCCCAGCTCCTGTACCAGTTGCTCCAGTTCTGCGCTGTATTCACCAAAGGGGTATGCCAACCATTGATGCCGCTGTCCGGTGTGTTGCGCAATTTTATCTTCGGCCTCAAGAATACTTTGCTTCATCCGCTGGCGCCATTGTGCGGGTGTTTCATCTTTGCCGGGTAACGCCATGTGTTCATGCCACATAGCATGGTTTGCTACTAACACGCCGTCATCTGACATCTGCTTCACCTGCTGCCAGCTCAATAACGGGCCGTCACCACGGTCAATGCTGCCGGGGCTGATAAAAATAGTATAGGGGTAGCCAAATTCCTGCAGGATAGGGTGAGCTGCCGTAAAGTTATTCGCATAACTATCGTCAAAGGTAATCACCACTGCATTGTCGGCAACGGGCTGACCGGCTTTAAGCTGGTCAATTAAGCTATCCAGGCCGACAACCTGAAACTTGTTGTCGCGCAGATATTGCAGGTGTTCGCGCAGTTCGGCGGGGGTCACACTGGTTACACGGGGGGTGTCGGTCGCCACATGATGGTAAATGAGCATCACGGCCGCATGCGCGGGCAGCATGAGTGACAGTAACAGGGTGCATAGCAGCGGCAGACGTTTCATCAGAAGCTTACCCGTAAGGCCATAAAGCAAAGCGGCTTTATAGCACATACGGTAGACAAACGCAGCTGTAGTCAGGCAGTCGCTGTGCGAATATTTAGTAGTATGAGTGTTCGCCGCGTTGGTGTTCAGTAATATCACGCACACCGTTTAACTCGCCGCTAAAACGATTGAGCAGTTCTTTCTCAATACCTTCTTTGAGCGTTAAATCAACCTGAGAGCAACCGTTACAGCCGCCACCGAATTGCAATACGGCGACGCCGTCGTCAGTCAGCTCCATTACTGATACCCGGCCACCGTGGTTTGCCAGTTGCGGATTAATTTCACTGTCGATAACATACTGTACACGCTCGATTAAAGAGGCGTCGCCACTTACCTTGCGTACTTTGGCGTTCGGCGCTTTTAATGTCAGCTGAGAACCCATCTGATCGGTAACAAAATCAATTTCTGCATCAACCAAAAAGGGCTGACTCTCGCTGTCGACTACAGCGTCAAAGCCGGTAAAGTTTAGGGTTAGATCGGTTGTCTCGACCGCATCTGGCGGGCAATAAGATACGCCACACTCCGCTTGCGCCGTGCCTGGGTTAACAACAAACACGCGAATATGGGTGCCTGCCGGTTGTTTAGACAGCAGCTTGGCAAAGTGTTGCTGCGCCTGTTCAGAAATCATAATCATAAGAGTACCTGACTAAATTACTAGGTTAATGGCTATGATACTCCTCCTGTTTAGGTGATGCCAGCCCCGCTTGAGTTTTGCAGCTGATCTGGCTAACGTAGCCGCAATCTGGAGGAGATCGATTATGAAATTTTACGTCTTGCTGGCCCTGACAGTGTTCAGTTGTTATAGCATTGCCGATACTAAATATGTGCCAGCAGCCAAAAATTCAACCCTACCCGCGCCACAGCAGGTGCTGGGGTTTAACGTTGGAGACTGGCATGTGCGGCATGATCAGATCCAGCGTTACTTTGAGCAGTTGGCGACGGCGTCACCCAGAGCCCAGCTGGAAGTTATTGGTTACAGCCATGAGCAACGACCTTTATTACAGTTGGTGATTTCCTCCGAACGTAATTTGCAGCGGCTGGAAGACATCCGCCAGCAACATCAGGCAGCCGCCCGCAGTGGTGAGAGCCGCCCCGCTGATGCGCCCGTTGTGATCTGGCTCGGTTACAGCATTCACGGCAACGAACCCAGCGGTGCCAATGCTGCATTATTGGTGGCGCACTACCTGGCGGCGGCTGAAACTGACGAAGTACAAAACTGGCTCGACAATGCGGTTATTTTGCTACAGCCGAGCCTGAACCCGGATGGTAACGACCGTTTTGCCTTATGGGCCAATATGCACAAAGGCAACATGGCGGTCGCAGATACTCAGCACCGTGAGCACAATGAGCCCTGGCCAAATGGCAGGCCGAACCATTACTGGTTTGATTTAAACCGTGACTGGTTGCTGCTGCAACACCCGGAAAGCCGCGCGCGGATTGCGCAGTATCAACAGTGGCTGCCTAATGTGGTTGCTGATTATCATGAGATGGGGACCGATGGTACCTACTTCTTTCAACCTGGGATCCCAAGCCGGAATTACCCACTGACGCCAAAAAGAAACTTTGAGCTGACCCGGGCGATGGCAAAATATCATGCTGCCGCGTTTGACCAGGCCGGGCAGTTGTATTACACCGAAGAGAGCTTCGATGATTTTTATATTGGCAAGGGCTCGACCTATCCTGATGTGCAGGGCAGCGTTGGCATATTGTTTGAGCAGGCCAGTAGCCGCGGTCATTTGCAAGATAGCATCAATGGCCCGCTACACTTTAGTGCCACCATCCAGAACCAGTTAACAGCATCATTATCGACCATAGCAGGCGCGGTTGACCAAAGTAGCCAGCTATTATCTTATCAGCAGGAGTTTTATAAGTCGGCGCTGCAGCAGGGCAAAAACAGTAAAACGAAAGGCTATATGTTAACCGAAGACGCCGACCCGAGCCGAATGGCGTCGTTGCTAGACGTTTTACAACGCCATCATATTGAAGTGTATCAACTTAACCGCGACTGGCAGGATGGTGATATTACCTATCGGGCCGGCAGCAGTTACTTTGTACCTCTGCAGCAAGCGCAGTACCGTTTAATTAAAGCGATGTTCAGTACTGAGAAAAATTTTGTCGATAATACTTTCTACGACGTATCAGCCTGGACCTTGCCTTATGCGTATAACATCAGTTTTGCGGCAACCAGCCGTGAGCCGGCAAAGTCTCAGCTTGAGACATCCTGGCTGAACCGGCCGGTAAACCGTGAGCTGTTGCCTGCCGGTGCCTACGCTTATGCGTTTGACTGGCGCGATCAGCAAGCGCCCTTGCTACTTCAGGCCTTGTTAGCGGAAAAATTAGTGGTACGCTCTGCGTTAACTGACCTTACGGCACAGGGTATTACCAGTGATGTCAGTCTGGCTGCAGGGGCGATGGTACTGGCGGCTGGTGCGCAGCAACAAAGCGACTGGTTCGCCCGCTTGCAGCGGATACAACAGCAATGGTCGGTACCTATTCATGTGATCCGCTCTGGTTTAACGGCACAGGGTAGCGACCTTGGCAGCCCAAAATTTAGTGCCATTAGCTTACCCAGCGTACTGCTGCTGGCCGGGCCTGGTATTGATTCTACCGAAGCAGGTGAAGCTTGGTATAACCTGGAGCGGCTGGCCGGTATTTCACCGACATTGGCAGAGCCGCAGCGGCTGAAAAAGCTCGATCTGAGCCGGTATAGCCATATCGTGTTACCAGACGGCAATTACAGTAGCTGGCAGGATAGTGAGATTAACCAGTTACGCCGCTGGACAGAGCAGGGCGGCGTGCTGTGGGGCCATAAGGAGGGTGCAGCCTGGCTATCAAAGGTTGGGCTACTTAAAGCCGGCGTATGGCAGGAAGAGGAAATGCGCAGCCTGATTTCAAGCCAGGACCTGGGTTATCAGGACAAAGAAATACTGGCAGGCAAGCAGCGCATAGCAGGTGCCATTTATCAGGCAGAGCTTGATCTGGGGCATCCGCTGACATTCGGTTTAACACGCGCCACGTTACCGGTATTTAAAAACAGCACCATGCTTCTGCAGCCCAGCCCGGCGCCATTCGTCAACGTTGGCTTGTACAGTTCAGCACCGCAGCTGGCCGGTTACACGGCAGCGGAGTACGTACCACGGATCAGCCAGAGCGCGGCACTGCTGGCGCACAATGTGGGTAAGGGCCGGGTCATTGCTATGACCGATAATCCGGTGTTTCGCGGCTATTTTTATGGCTCCAGCCGTATACTGGTTAATGCAATGTATCTGGGGAACAGTTTCAGTACGGCACCTGATTAAACCCTCAGTGTAACCGCTACTGTCCACAGGCTTATGTGCTGTGCTCCATGGCGTCGCAGCAACCGGCTTACGGTATTGGCCGTGGCGCCGGTTGTTAACACATCATCTACCAAGGCAACACGAGCCGGCAGTGTCACGTTGGCGTCGATGCTAAAAGCATGGCGCAGATTACGCAGCCGTTGTTTACGGCTCAGTCCTACCTGCGCCTGTTGCGGCAATGGTCGCAGTAGCGCCGGAAGCACTCTGATATTCAATTGTGACGCGGCGGCCTGTGCCAGTAACTGTGCCGGGTTGAAACCGCGTTTACGCTGCTTGGCCGGGTGCATGGGCACATAGACGATAGCATCCGGCAAGGTATTACCAGCTTGCTGATACTGACCGAGTGCCAAAGCAAACTGCTGCAGTAACAGATCACCAGCGGCGTAATCCTGCGCAAACTTCCAGCGTTGTAACCAATGCCGGTAAGGTTGCTGGTAAAAGCTAAGACTGAATAAGGTGTCAAACTGCGGCTGTTTTAATCCGGCCGCAACCTGCGGCAGCCAAAGCAAGTTGTGATGACATAGCTGGTAAGGCAATAGCGGCAAACTTGCCGCACAGTCCTGGCATAACTGGCGGTTAAAATGTTGCACCGGTAAACTACACCACAAGCACGGAGTCGGCAGCAGTTCATGCCACAGCTTTAGCAAAAGCTGAAAAAAGTGCTTAAGCAACGTAATACTCACTTTTGTTTACATTTTGGCAACTATGGCAGGCGAAATGATTTTTGACAAACCGACATTGGTATTGCTACATGGCTGGGGCGTAAATCAGGGGGTATGGCAAAGTGTCAGACCGCATCTCGCTGAGCAAATACAGGTGTTGACGCCAGACTTACCTGGTTTTGGCAATAGCCGGCAATATCCTCAACCGTATCAGCTTGACGCAGTGGTTGAGGTTCTGGCGGCACAGATCCCGCAGCAGAGTTATGTTTGTGGCTGGTCCTTAGGTGGGGTACTGGCCATAGCGTTAGCGAATAGATATCCGGATAAGGTCCGGCAGTTAGGCCTGATTGCCAGTTCGCCCTGCTTTATTGCTCAGCAGGATTGGCCAGGCATGGCTGCAGCAGTGTTACAGCAGTTTGCCCAGGCATTAAGTGATAATGTAGCGCAGACGATAGAACGTTTTCTGGCAATACAGGCGATGGGTAGCAGCAGCGCCCGTCATGATATTAAAGCGCTGAAACAGGCGATAATGGCTTATCCAATGGCTGACGTTGCCGCTATCGAAGGCGCTCTGCAACTACTGAAGTGCGACCTGCGGGCCGAGTTTGCAGCGTTGCGCCAACCTGTTGCCGGTTTTTATGGCCGGTTAGACTCGCTGGTGCCGGTTAAGGTAACCGAACGGCTGCAGCAGTTGAGGCCAGATGGCTGTTTTAGTGTGGCTGCGCAGGCGTCACATGCGCCTTTTATATCACATACTACGGAATTTATATTTTGGCTGCGCGACTGGTTAGGGTTGCCTGCCCAGCATCAAATCAACAATTAACCGGCGTTAGTTAAACGCCGAGCTTCCCTTTGGTGGGGTTTTGGTTAATAATTGACCAGTAATTGCTATCATTGCAGGAGTTGTATCATGGATATTCAATCCGCGTTGTATTCTGGTGTGCAGGGGTTCCAACGCGCCAGTGCCGGTGTTACCGATGCGACACTTGAAATCAATCGACAAACGCAGACGAACCGACAGAATGAAACCGAACAGGCCGTAGCACAGACCGCTGCTGCGGATCGGCAAAACGGGCTGCCAGTAGCATCACAGCCGGCCTCACTAACTGACAGTCTGGTGCAGTTGGGGCAGGAGGAGCGCAATGCGCAGGCAAATGCCAAAAGTATTCAGACAGCTGATGACGTGCTGGGCACTGTAATCGATATCCGGGTCTGAAGACATGCTGGTATCAAATTATTCTAACGTCAGCATTAATACCGCCAATCCGCCGACCGAACTGGCGCGGCGGGATGCTACACGACGGGATTTATTTGAGCCGGTAAAACAAACCGAGCAATCGGCGGCAGAAAAACCGGTTGTGACGGACGACAAAGGACGAACGGCCAACACGACCACGTCAAATGTAAACCTTTACAATGCGACCGGCAGAGACACTGAAACGCAGCAAGCGGTGGAAGGTCGCAGCGAGCGTCAACCAGAGCAGCAAAGTGGCAATTCTGAGCGCGACGCCGAGCAGGCTTCGCAACAGGATGCTCAACAACAAGAAGCTCAACAACAAGAAGCTCAACAACAAGAAGCTCAGCAGCAAGCTGAACAGCAGGAAAATCAGCAGATCCAACAGCTTAAAAGTCGGGATCTGGAAGTGAAAACCCATGAGCAAGCCCATGCCGCAATTGGTGGGCGTTATGCCAGTGCGCCAAGTTACGCCTATGAACTTGGCCCGGATGGTAAGCAGTACGCCGTAGAGGGAGAGGTACAAATTGATATCTCACCGGTTGCTGGCGATCCGCAGGCTACCGTACAAAAAATGCAGCAGGTACGGGCTGCTGCACTGGCGCCTGCAGAACCATCAGCCGCCGACCGGCGTATTGCAGCTGAAGCGGCACAGCGACAAATTCAGGCGCAGGCTGAAGTTGCGGCACAAAACGCAGTAGGCTCAACCGGTAAATCAACACAGGGCGAGGTACTAAAAGCAGGCTTTGCCGAAACAGGTGCTGATACCGATTTGAGTTACAGCGTGTCGGGTGATGCAGGCAGTAGCGCCATTGTTTATCCGCAGCGTGATACGTTAGCAATAACGGCACAAATGCAGCTCAGACGCAATGTGATTGCCGGCTTCTACCAGCGTGCAACTGAGCCACAAATTCGCCAGTCAGCACAACAGGCTTAGCGCCAGCAGAGCCGGCGCGACCTACACAGTACTATTTTTTCAACTTCGCAAAGGCCTCAGCAAAAGCATTACCCATCGCAGCATTGTTGTCGACAGGCTTGGCCTGGCGCGGTGCAGCTTGTTTATTACTCTGTCGGGGTGCAGCTTTGTCAGCATTTTTTGCCGCGGGTTGTTCGTCCAGACGCATAGTTAAGGCAATACGTTTGCGCTCTACCTCAACATCCAGTACTTTCACTTTTACCACATCACCGGCTTTCACCACCTGATGCGGATCGCTGACAAATTTGTCGGTCAGTGAAGAAATATGTACCAGCCCGTCCTGGTGTACGCCAATATCGACAAAGGCACCAAAGTTGGTCACGTTGGTCACCACACCTTCTAACAGCATGCCGGTTTTAAGATCTTTTAACGTTTCAACGCCGTCTTTAAAGCTGGCGGTTTTAAACTCAGGCCGTGGGTCGCGGCCGGGTTTATCTAACTCTTTTAAAATATCGCTGATGGTAGGGATACCAAAATTTTCATCGGCAAAGGCTTTGGCATCAACACTTTTTAAAAAGCTGCTGTTGCCAATGATTTGATCAACGCTTTTTTGATGTGTGCTGAGGATTTTCTCCACCAGCGGGTAGGCTTCCGGGTGCACACCCGAGGCATCGAGCGGGTTTTTACCATTATTAATGCGCAAGAACCCTGCTGCTTGTTCAAAGGCTTTTGGCCCCAAGCGTGGCACTTTAAGCAGCTCTTTACGTTCGTTAAAGCGGCCATTGCTGTCACGGTGGAAGACAATATTTTGCGCCAGTGTTTTATTTAGGCCAGCAACCCGCGCCAGTAAAGGCACCGAAGCGGTATTTAGGTCAACACCAACCGCGTTTACACAGTCTTCTACTACGCCATCCAGCGACTTGGTTAATAAGCTCTGATTAACGTCATGCTGGTACTGACCCACACCGATGGCTTTGGGTTCAATCTTCACCAGTTCAGCCAGTGGGTCTTGCAGCCGGCGGCCAATGGAGACTGCGCCGCGTAACGATACATCCAGATCCGGGAATTCAAGTGCTGCCAACTCTGAGGCTGAGTACACTGAAGCGCCGGCCTCTGACACCATTACTTTTTGAATCTGTTGTGCTGGCAAGGCTCTGAGCACCTCGCCGGCCAATTTGTCCGTTTCGCGTGATGCAGTGCCATTGCCGATAGCAATTAATTCCACTTTGTGTTGCTGGCACAGCATCGTTAAGGTGCGCACAGACTTATCCCAGGCATTTTGCGGCGCATGTGGGAATATGGTGGTTTGTGCCAGCAGCTTGCCGGTTTCATCTATTGCCGTAACTTTAACGCCGGTGCGTAAACCCGGGTCCAGCGCTAGGGTGGTTCTCATACCGGCTGGGGCGGCCATCAGCAAGTCTTTTAAATTGCGGGCAAATACCTTAATTGCTTCTTCTTCAGCTTTCTCGCGCAGCTCGCCCAGTAAGTCGTTTTCCAGGCTCAGGTGCAGCTTTACTTTCCAGGTCCATTGCACCGCGGTACGTAAAAATGCGTCAGCTGCCCGGCCTTCATCTTTCACATTAAAATGGCTCGCAACCATCTGCTCACAGACACTGTGCGCGGTATCTTCGTTCGCATCGGGGACTAATTGCAGTTGCAATATACCTTCATTACGGCCCCGTAACATGGCCAATGCGCGGTGCGACGGTGTGTTTTTCCAGCTCTCGGTATGGTCAAAGTAGTCGCGGAATTTAGCACCTTCCTGCTCTTTTCCCGCTACCAGCGTGCTTTTTACCACGGCATGCTGGGCTAAATGCTGTCTTAGGCGGGCTAACAGATTGGCATCTTCGGCAAAGCGTTCCATTAGTATGTATTTCGCGCCATCCAGCACGGCTTTTTCATCGGCAAAGCCCGCATCGGCATTAATAAAAGCACTGGCTTCAGCTTGCGGATTAAGGGCCGGATTTTGCAGTAAGGCATCCGCCAGTGGTTGTATACCGGCTTCAATGGCAATTTGGCCCTTGGTGCGGCGCTTGGCTTTATACGGCAGGTATAAATCTTCTAAACGGGTTTTATTGTCAGCCGCCAGAATGTCATTTTTCAGCTCTGGCGTTAACTTTCCCTGCTCGGCAATGGTTTTTAAGATCACCTGACGGCGCTCTTCTAACTCACGTAAATAGGTTAAACGTTGTTCCAGATGTCTTAGCTGGGTATCGTCCAGGCCACCGGTTACTTCTTTACGGTAACGGGCGATAAAAGGTACCGTTGCGCCTTCTTCAAGCAAGGTGATGGTGGCAGTGACCTGCTCCGGGCGGGCAGCAATTTCCGCTGCTATCTGGTTAACAATCATAGACATAAACAAAAAATTCCTGCTTTTAAAGCCCACCGGGGGCGAGAAACATCAGACTAAAGACAATAATACAGGCCGATTGTCCACTTTGTACGGCGAAAAATCCAATCTGCTACGCGCTAGCCGGCTGCAGAGGTATAGCGGATCGCGTTTATAAACCATAATTTGCTACCAGTTGGCGTTTGCACTAATACTTCATCATCTACTGTTTTTTTCAACAGCGCGCGGGCCATCGGCGAGTCGATAGAGATATAATCTTTGCGGCCGTATATTTCATCCGGCCCGACGATGCGAAAGCTAAGCTGCTCGCCCAGTTCATTCTCAATGTCGACCCAGGCGCCAAAAAACACCCGGCCATCCTGTTGTGGTGAGTAGTCTACCACCCGCAGCACTTCCAGCCGTTTACGTAAAAAGCGGATGCGACGGTCGGTTTCGCGCAGCAGTTTTTTATTGTACTGGTAATCGGCATTTTCGCTGCGATCACCCAGGCTGGCGGCCCAGGCTACTTTGGCGGTAACCTCAGGGCGCTTTTCCCGCCATAAGTAGTTCAATTCTTGTTGCAGGGCATCGATGCCTTCGCGGGTAATGAGATCTGTGCGCATATTTTACGATATAGCTGTGCCTGATACAGGCGCCGGATGGTAGCAGTTTTTACCATGTCTGGGCTATCAGGCTGTCATTTAGATGTCACAAAAATATGCTAGCGCATATAAAACGGCTTATCTATAGTTGGATCACGTTGTGAAAAGAGGTAAGCCAGTATGAAACTAAAATGTCTTTTGCTAATAACCGGCGCAGCGGTGCTGACCCTGGCAGGCTGTTCATCTGTACCTGCTCAGTATACCTATATCATGGATGCAGAGATGGCGGCACAAGCGGATAATTTAACCCGTACCCAGACCCATACCGGCCATGTGGTATGGGTTAATCCACCGATGAGGCGGATAGAGGCAGCCCCGCAACAATAACCGGACAAACTTTGTAACATAAAGAACTGTCACGGTTTGTCGCCTTGGCAGTTTTTTCGTTTATAGTGAAGCAAATATTGTGGAGGCTTTACTATGGCCAGTTCAGAAACGCCTAAAATTCTGGTTGTTGACGATGATATGCGCTTACGTGCGTTACTGGAACGCTATCTGGTTGAGCAGGGCTACATTGTGCGCAGCGTGGCAAATTATGAGCAAATGCAGCGGCTAATGGAACGAGAGAATTTCCACCTGGTAGTGCTTGATTTGATGTTGCCGGGTGAAGATGGCTTATCGATATGCCGCCGCTTGCGGCAACAGGAAAACGAAATTCCTATTATTATGCTGACCGCCAAAGGGGATGAGGTTGATCGGATAATCGGCCTGGAAATGGGCGCAGACGACTATTTGCCCAAACCATTTAACCCACGGGAGCTACTGGCGCGGATCCGCGCTGTGATGCGACGTAAAAGTAAAGAGCTGCCCGGTGCGCCTAGTCAGGCCGAAGGTATGGTGGAATTTGGCCCGTTCAAATTCAACCTGGCCACACGGGAAATGCGCAAGGGTGACGAGTTGCTGCCGCTGACCAGCGGTGAATATGCCGTACTAAAGGTATTGGTTAGCCACCCACGTGAACCGTTGTCGCGAGACAAACTGATGAACCAGGCCCGCGGCCGGGACTATTCCGCTATGGAGCGCAGTATTGATGTGCAGGTGTCGCGCTTGCGCCGTATGCTTGAGGATGATGCAGCCAACCCGCGTTACATTCAAACCGTGTGGGGTCTGGGCTATGTCTTTGTGCCGGACGGTAGCGTCAGCTAAATGCGCTTAATACCCCGCAGTGCGTTTGGTCAGACTGTTTTCCTGATAGGCCTATTACTACTGATAAACCAGCTGGTGTCTTACCTGTCGGTGGCGTTTTACGTTATCAAACCGACTACGCAGCAAATTAACCATTTGATCGCCAAACAGATCAAAGTGGTGTTTATTGATGTGGGCCATCAGCAATCAGTGCTTTCTACTGAGCTGACCAGCCGTTTTCAACAAGCAACGGGCATTGAAGTCTATACCGAGCAGCAAGCTATGCTGCATGGGCTGGCGCAGGCCAGTTATTATGATTACTTCTCTGATTTAATGTCTGGTGAATTGGGCGGGCCGGCTGAAGTCAGAGTGGCACAGGGCGATAGCTATGCCTTCTGGGTGCGGCCGCCGCAGGCCCCCCACTACTGGGTTAAGGTGCCGCTTACCGGACTGGATGAAACCGATTTTTCGCCGCTGACATTTTACCTGCTGATGATAGGGGTGCTTAGTGTCGGCGGGGGGTGGCTGTTTGCCCGCCAGCTGAACCGGCCGCTAAAGAGTTTACAGCAAGCGGCGTTGCAGGTTGGCCGGGGCGAGTTTCCGCCTCCGCTGGCAGAACACAAGGGCTCTACTGAAGTCATAGCGGTAACCAAAGCATTTAATTATATGGCGCGCGGCATCCGCCAGCTGGAGCAGGACAGGGCACTGCTAATGGCGGGCGTGTCACATGATTTACGCACCCCGTTGACCCGTATCCGGCTGGCATCAGAAATGATGCAGGAACCGGATAATTGGATCCGCGACGGTATCGTCAATGATATCGATGATATGAATGCAATTATTGATCAGTTTATTGATTACCTGCGCCATCACAAAGAGGAACCCGGACAAAAGGAAAACCTCAATACTCTGGTGCGGGAGCTGGTGCAAGCTGAACACTTGCAGCAACGGCATATTGCGACCGTACTGGCACAAGACTTACCCGACATCACGTTAAGGCGTATCGCTATTAAGCGATTGCTAAATAACTTATTAGAAAATGCGCTGCGCTACAGTGACGGCGATATTGAAATCTCCACCGGTTTTGAACGCCAGAGTAAACGTGTTTATCTGCAAATTCGTGATCATGGCCCCGGCATTCCGGAGGAACAAATGCACAGCATGTTTGAACCCTTCACGCAGGGAGATATTGCCCGTGGCAGCGGGGGCTCAGGTCTGGGTCTGGCCATTATCAAAAAAATTGTTGATATGCATGATGGCGACATTACGTTGCACAATCACGCATATGGCGGTTTGGTGGTAACGGTTTACCTGCCGCATCGATAAAGACGTTATTATTAACAAAATTCATGCGCATTTAACTTTACATCTTCCGGCTAATTACGTCCTAAAACTTTACTTAAAATCGTTACATTTCTTTACGGCTGTGATAATAGAGTAATAGCTCACACAAATTATTAAATAAGTTGAGTGTTACGTATCTTAAGTTGAAGTATGGAGTAGAACGTTTTGAAACAAGTTAACCAGTCTCTTGTTGCCGCCGCCGTTGCGCTGGCAGTATCTGGCGGCGCTGCCGCCGCAACAGTTGAACAGTTCCGCATGGGTGCCACCGTGTCAGTGTATGGCAGTGATCGTCAGGCGACATTACCCCAAGATGATAAAGCCACAAAACAGCCGTCAGCTTATCTTATTCAATTGCATGCTCAGCCAACCAGCGTTGCGCTGTCAGGGGTAAATTTCGACCGCCAGCAGGCGTTGCAACTTTCGCAGCAAATCACCGATGCACAGCAGCAGGTGTCGGCTCAGCTGCAGCAGTTAGATAAAAACGCCCAGGTGTTAACAACGACTAAACATCTGGCGGCGTCCATTATTGTTAAAGCCAACGCGCAAGCGCTGGCCGCGCTAAGAAACAATCCTGCGGTAAAACAGATTTTACCGGTATACGACAGCAAGCCAATGGTCGCGGCCAGCCAGGAATATATTAATGCTAAAACGGTTGTACAGTCTGGCGTAGCAACAGGTGCGGGCATTAAGGTAGCGATTCTCGATTCAGGTGTGGACTACACGCATGCAGCACTAGGCGGCGCAGGTACTGAAGAGGCGTATGATGCGGCTTTTGCTGACCAAAGCAGCGTTGCCTGGCCTCAGGGCAAAGTATTAGGCGGTTATGATTTTATCAATGACGATCCTAACCCGATTGACCCGCTAAGTGGTGGACACGGTACTTCGGTTGCTAACTCAGTAAATGGCATTGCGCCAGAAGTGGAGTTTTATGCCTATACCGTCTGTACCGGCACCTGTCCTGGTGTGGCGCAGATTAATGCACTTGAAAGCGCCATGGACCCAAATGGTGATGGCGATTTATCTGACCGCGTTGATGTTATCAATATGTCTCTGGGCGGCGACTTTGGCTCGACAGACACCAGTGGCGGTACACAGTTATTAATTCAACGCGCCGTTGAACTGGGCGTTAACATGGTAATTTCTGCCGGTAACGATGGCCCGAATCCGTTTATTGTCGGCGGCCCAAGTACAACACCCAATGCGTTGTCTGTTGGTGCGATGACGCACCCGACAGCAGAAACGTCTCATATTACGCAAAACAGTATCGGCGGAGAAACCGTTGCTATGGCTGCCGCGGGGTTCAATCCGGTAGCAGAGTTTAGCTTTAACTCAGCACAGTATCCGCTGGTGTATATCGCAGACAATGGACTGGCGTGTGACGCATTTGCCGATGATGTAGATCTGACGGGTAAAACGGTTCTGGTCGACCGCGGCTCATGTAACTTCACGCAAAAAGTACTGAATGCACAGGATAAAGGCGCTGTCTTTGTCATTATTGCTAACAATGCAGCGAATGCCGGCCCGGTAAATGCTGGCGGTTTTGCGCCTGGTATCACCATTCCAACCGTGGGTATTTCACTGGAGCAAGGCGCACGAATTAAAGCCCTGCTGGCAGACGGCACGGCCGTACCCTACTCAATTGCGGTTGAAGCTTTCGCCACTCCTGGCGCTATTGCCGGTTTTACCTCACGCGGACCGTCAATGGATGGCCTGTTAAAACCTGAAATTACCGCGCCGGGTACCGCAATACTGGTAGCTGATGTGGGCACTGGTACAGGCCTGGCACCTGCGACGGGTACCTCTTTCTCCGGGCCTATTACAGCGGGCGCAATCAGTTTGCTGCGTCAGGCACGGCCAGAACTGAACGCGTTTGAAGCAAAAGCCTTGTTAATGAATACCGCGAATCTGAATGTGACGGCTGAAGCAAAAGCACTGAATCCTAATGCGGCTCTGGCGCCGATCAGTGCGATTGGTGCGGGTCTGGTCGATGTCAGCAAAGCTATTAATTCACCGGCGCTGGCCTGGGTATATGACAGTAAATTCAATACCAAGCAGGCAGCGTTATCCTTTGGTTTGCAAACAATGACCGGAGTGAGTGAATTCAGCAAAACCGTAACGCTGAAAAACTTCAGTACCCAGGCCCGTAGTTACAACCTGTCGGTGCAGCAACGTTTTGCCGACGATGCCGCAACGGGCGCATTAAGCTGGGATATGCCACAAACAGTCCAGGTAGGTGCCGGCCAAACCGTGCAGTTTACCATCAAACTGAAAGTTGACCCGACTAAGCTACAAGACTGGGCACTGAGCAACGGCAGTGATGCTGCTGAGAAAAATGATCTGCTGACCGCAGTAGAATATGACGGCGCTATCTTGTTTAACGACAGTACGACAGGCCAGAGTCACGATCTGCACCTGGTGTATCACATTTTGCCCAAAGCCAATGCTGATCTGAAAATTCGTTCAGCGATCACTGATGAAGGTATCAAGTATGTGGTGCGTAACGATGGTGCTATCGCTGCCGAGCCGTTTGCAGCGCAATTAGTCGGTACCTCAGGTGTCGATGCGGTACCGCAGGATCTGCGCGCCGCCAGCCTGGATGTCATTCCGGTCGAGTACTGTTCGTCAGGCTATTTACTGGCACCCAACTTTACCTTAGACAAACCATTGAGCCACACTTTGCAGGCCAACTTTGCCTTCCTGCTGGATTCAGACAACGACGGTAACTTTGACTATGAAGTGATGAGTTTGTTGCTGTCACGCCTGGGTAACAGTTATCCGGTAGGCTATGTCGGCTCGTTTGCTGTGCCGTTTGGTACCCTCAGTGGTTTTGCCGGCGATGCGTATCACGTAAGTGGTCAGCGCAATGTAACACTGACAGCCTGTCTGGAAGATGTTGGTCTGAGCGCAGCAGATATTGGTTCAGATATCACCGTGGCTTACCTCAGTTTTAATGACGGCTATAACCTGGGTTTTGCCGCGGGTTCTGCCGACTATGACGATCTGATTTACACCACAGCGACCTTAACCCTGTCACCAGACGTGGCGCTGACTGATGATGACGGTGAAACCGTGCAGCAGCTGGCGCCGGGTCAATCAGCTAATTTGAGCTGGGATACCCGTACAGGTTTCGTTTTGTTATCCGATGCCGGTGATGCGATCGCAGTCGCTGATCTGAATGAAGGCGATAAGGCACCGGTTATTACCGCTGGTCAGGTATTTACTGTGGCAGAAAACACCGCAAACGGTGCCGTCATCGGCAACGTTGATGCCGAAGTAGACTTCTCCTCACCGATCACTGAGTTCATGTTGGCAGGTAGCACCTCTAACGCTATTACCGTACACAAAAACGGTGATATCGTGGTCAGTAACAGTGCACTGCTGAACTATGATGCAGGCCTGATCCAGGTACAGCTGGAAGTTGTGGCACTGGATAGTGATGGTAATGTTTCAGCGCCTGCGATGGTAACGGTTAACGTTATGAATCTGGCCGATGAGGCGCCGGTGGTGACTGTGCCATCTGCAGCAATTTCGGTGCAAATTGGCTCGGCAGCTGGCCAGGCGTTGGGCAATGTAACGGTTAGCGTGAAAGAAGCAAATGCGACTCTGGCTAACCTAACGACCAACAACCCGCTGTTCGCTGTCGTTGACAATAAGTTAGTGCTGGCGCGCATGCCCACCAAAGCCGATGTGAAGACACACAATGTGGTGGTAACTGCGACCGACTCGTCTGGGTTAACCGGCACGGGCACAGTGAAGGTGTCTGTAACAAAACCTTCTGGTGGTAGCTTCGGCTGGTTCAGCTTACTGGCTCTGCCGCTTCTGCTGTTACGCCGCAAACGTGCTTAGTTGTAACTGACGACAAAAAGCAGAGCTCTGGTGCTCTGCTTTTTTTTGCCTGTGATGACGGCCTATACCGCAGGCCGGGAGTTGTGAAGGCTGGGAGGAAATTATATTTTCGACTATGGTCTTATTGTGATGATAAAGCGTAGACGCCATTCAGGGCTTAACACTGATGATAATGTAGCGGGAGATTAACAATGAAATATAGCTATCTGGTATTAATGTTGGCGGCGTTAACCGGCAGTAATGCCGCACAGGCAGCGGCTGAGCAGGTTAAAACCCAGGCGCCCGGTTATTACCGGATGATGGTGGGACAAACGGAAATTACGGTATTGAATGATGGCACGGTAGATCTGCCGGTCGATCAGCTGTTGCAACAGCCTGCTGCCCAAACGCAGGCGCAGCTGCAGCACTATCATCTGACTTTGCCGGTTGAAACCTCAGTAAACGCATACCTGGTGAATACCGGTGACAAACTGGTGCTGATTGATGTTGGCGCAGGAACGTTATTTGGCCCTACGCTGGGTAATGTTAGCAAAAATTTACATGCGGCAGGCTACCGGCCAGAGCAGGTCGATGAAATCTATATTACCCATATGCATGCCGATCATGTCGGTGGCTTAGTCGCCGATGGAAATCGAGTTTATCCGAATGCGGTTGTGCGGGTAGATCAAAAGGAAGCTGATTTCTGGTTAAGTGATGCCGAAATGGCAAAAGCGCCGGATGATAAGAAAGGTTTTTTCAAGAATGCGATGACGTCATTAAGACCATATCAGGCGGCGGGAAAGCTGAAAACCTTCACCGGTCAGCCAGAGTTGGTAAAGGGTATTAGTGTACAGGCCACTCACGGGCATACCGCCGGCCATGTCAGCTACCGTATACACAGTGAGGAGCAGCAGCTGCTCGTGCTGGGTGATATTATTCACGTGGCAGCCGTGCAGTTTGACAACCCAGCGGTAACCATTGGTTTTGACTCCACCCCAGAACAGGCGAAAGCACAGCGATTGGCAGTGTTTAAACAAGCAGCAGCGCAAGGGCTAATGCTAAGCGCGACCCATCTGCAGTTTCCTGGTATCGGCTATGTAGTTGCTGCTGGTGATGGTTATCGCTGGATACCGGCTAACTATCAACGCATCAAATGATCAACGTTTCAAATGATCAACGTACCAAATAAGCTGCTTATCAACTGAGCGTGCTATCAGGTAACAACGTGACAACTATGCAACAACCTGGCCCGCTGATACGCTGGCCTGGTTGGTTATAGCGCGCGGCGTAACAACGTGGCTATGGCAGTAATGACTTTTGTATCCTGCCAGTACTGATTGTGCGACAGTGGATTCCAGCTGGCCGCAAGCCAGCCAAAAAAACCACTGCCGGCGTTTACAGCAATGTCGGTAACCAGCTCGGCGTAGCCTGCTGATAAGTCGGCCAGCGGCCAGCCTAACACATCATCTTTGTCGTAGTAGTTATGCCAGAAAAACGCCGCATTGGGTTTATTAAAGGGCACAACTTGTTCCATCGCGTGGGCCGCAACAAAAATGGGAATATTGCAGCCTGTGGTGATCAGACCGGCCAGACGATCGCCACGTAGAAACGCAATATCGTCGTCAGTTAACGGTATATCACCGCTAATACCTGCCTGATAGCGTCTGATATCCCGCCAGATGCCTGCAGCGGGTTTTACGCCGGCTTTGGCCTGTTGCGCATCCCATAAATAGCAAGACAACACATGCCCGCCTAATGAGTGCGCCAGTAATACCAGTTTGCCGGTTGCGGATAATTGTTGCTTTGCCAGGTAAAGTGCGCGGGCAATCTTTAGCTGGCTATAGTGGTACAGGCTATGTGCCTGCTCTTTGCGATGCTCCAGTGCGGCTGCATCAGCAAAACCGAATAGCATAAAGCGCCGCAGCTTATTCCAGCGCAGGCGTGAGCCTACAGCCTGCCACACCCGTTGCTCGTTGTAGTGCAGTAAATCCTGATAATACACAGTGCCACAATACAGCTGAGCGGGCTGTATCGCGATGTGCGCCTGTAGCCGGGTAAACAACTTGTCGGCGTACTCCGGTCGGGTTTCTCCCATACCATGAATAGTCACCAGCGCCAGGCTTTTCATTGCTCAGAGCGCCTGTTGGGTGCGTTGCTGTTCAAGGCGGGCATACAGGTGTTCGGTAAAAAAACCGTGCATTAAAAAACGTTGGCCCAAATTCCAGGGCCCGACCAAATAATGCGGGTATTTGTTGTAAGCCAGCTCGCATAGGGTGTTGTCGCCGATAAGGTCGCCAATGCGAATAGCAATAGACTGATCCAGATTAAAACCGTTAATCGCATCACGGTATTCTTCGCGTGTTAACAGCAAACAAAACAGACACATAAACAGCGCATGAGCACTTTCAAAGTCCAGCCACTGGCTGCGCTTCTCACTCAGCGAAAACTGCGCCATATCCAGTGGTTGCCAGTGCTGCCAGTTTAGTTCAGCTTTGGATAACGGCACGGCCGGATGATGCCAGCTGCCCAGCTCAGTGAATAAACGGAATAGTTCCTGATCATGCTGCACAAAGCTGGCGTGCTGCATATCGGCAATGCTTTTGGGATACAGCTGTACCGGCGTAAAACTGCTGCCGGGGCTGTTGGCGGCGAGGAAATTCAGAATATTCGACTCTGTCGCGTAGTGCCGCAAAATAAGTAAATTGGCTTCTTTGCTGACAAAATGGGTGCAAAACCAGCAGATTAGCTTCTGCAAGCTGTTATGCGCGCTAAACTGCGGCAGCGGCAGACGTTTAAAAAACCAGATGATATGCAGCAAAATAGCGAAAACAAATTGCAGCAAGGGCCGGATCCCCCAGCGCAACGGGTTTTGCAGGTCTTGCTGCCATAAATCCAGCGCGGCCTGCTCTATTGGTACGGAGTTATCTTTGGCTATCGCCTTTAAATAGGCGCTGGGTTTAGTGCTCATGGTCGGTTTCTTCCAGTTGCAGGCAATATAGCCGGGCAGTCACGCGGGCGGTGCGGACTATCGCGGTTAACTGTGCTGGTGTCTGGCACAGGCGGTCAATCAACTGATACAGCTTTTGCATATGCTCGCTGTCGTTGGCTCCGTGATAACGCATAAAGCGGGTATAGCTGCCATCACCTTTGGTACTGTGCTCAATTTGCGCCGCCCAGCTGCTGGCCATTTTCTGGCCTAAGCCTTCAATGATCCACATGGCGCCAATTAAATCGAGCGGATTCGGCTGGCTGGCACGGTACATCAGAAAGCCGTGCAGCGCTTCGGTGCCGATATTTCGCGGCGCCTGCTGTATGGCGCTAAGTGTGCCGCCTGCAGCGACAAAATCGCGCTCCAGCATTTCATAGTCGCGGTGTTCTTCGCGGGCATGGCCAATGATGACAGAGCGAACATCGCTGTAATCACGGTCAAAGCTGGAGGCACAGCGGCTGATCCAGCGCGAGCCCTCAATAACCTGCTGCCGCCAGTGCAGCAGTAACTGGCAATAGTCTGCTTTGCTAAACTGGTTGCGCTCCAGGCGCTGTATCAGTGGCACGCGGCCCAGCTGACGTTCAAATTCAAACCATACCCGCATTAACGCCTGCAAACATTGCTGGCCCTGGGCAGTTAATTGTTGCTCAGACATTGTTATTCCTTGTCAGGCGTCGACGACAGTCAGTTGCATATAGGCATTATTGAAGCGGCCGCTTTCCGGCACCATACACAACAGCTTATCGCCGGTGCGGTATGGCTGGGTGCGGCGAAATTCGTCCAGCATAATAAAAATAGAGGCACAACCGGTGTTGCCACGGCTATACAGGTTGCTGTACCACTTTTCTTCGGCGATGCCGACGCCCGCGCGCTGCATCATGTCAAAAATTTTGCCGCGAAAATAATGCGATGAGTAATGACACAATACATGATCAATAGTGTCCGGTTGCACCCGGCCTTCGTCAATCAGCCGCAGGTAACCATCGACCCCCAGCTTAACGATATTTTCCAGTAACCGCACATCCTGACGAATCAGCAAGGCACCGGCGGCTTCAGCAGCAGCGTATGTGGGGTAATCCTGCCAACTGCGACCTGTGTCGTTGCCATCAGCGAAGCCCACGCTCATGCAGACCGGGTACGCATCGGCATGGGAAAAACTGCGGATCCAGTCAATTCGAAAACACTGCCCGCGCGGCTGACTTTCCAGCAGCAAGGCACCGGCACCGTCAGACAACATCCAGCGCAAAAACTCGGCATTGAAATCTACTTCTGTACCTGCAGCTTCATAACGGCTGGCCTTAAATAAGCGCGAGGTCAGCTCGCTGGCCACAACCAGCGCATTTGGCTGTTCACCGGCTTTCAAATTGGTATAAGCCGCCTTTAGCGCCATCATACTGCTGGAACAAATGCCATGGCTGCTGTGTAGTTCAATATCACTCAAACCCAGCTCGGCCTGCACCATAGAGCCAAAGCCCGGCAGCACAATGTCACCCTGGCTGGTGGCAGCACTAAGCATCTTAATTTGCCGTTTTGCCAGATAGCT
>JBFKFH010000002.1:0-37332 GCA_041618685.1 Rheinheimera sp. | reverse complement strand
TAAACTCATTGAGCGGTTAGATATTCCTGTACGTCAGGTATTAATAGAATCGCGTATGGTAACGGTACGTGACAGTGTGACAGACGAACTAGGTATTCGCTGGGGCTTTAGTGATCAGCAAAGCAGCAGCAGTTCGAATCAGGGAACCTCGGGGAATGCCGGCGGTGCTAACTCTATTGCAAATGGCACTATACCTTCACTGGACGATCGCTGGAATGTAAACCTACCGGCAAGTAACCCTGCGGGCAGTATTGCCTTTCATATTGCCCGGCTTGCAGATGGTACCTTATTGGATCTTGAGTTGTCGGCTCTGGAGCAGGAAAACAAGGGTGAAATTATTGCTAGCCCAAGAATCACGACTGCAAACCAAAAAGAAGCTCGTATCGAGCAAGGTGTTGAGATCCCTTATGTCCAGGCGGCATCTAGTGGTGCAACAACGGTTGAGTTTAAAAAAGCGGTGCTGAGTTTAACTGTTACCCCACAGATCACACCGGACAACAAGATAATTCTGGATCTGGTTATTACACAAAATACCCGCGGCGAAACGGTACAGACTCCAACCGGGCCTGCAACAGCAATCGATACCCAACAAATACAGACACAGGTTCTGGTTGATAATGGTGAAACGATTGTTCTGGGCGGCATTTACCAACAGCAGATCCTGTCGACGGTAAATAAAGTACCTTTATTCGGCGATATTCCATATGTAGGTGCTTTGTTCAGATCAACGCGTGAAGTTAATGAAAAGAACGAATTACTGATCTTTGTCACACCAAAGATTATTACTGACGGACTTTAATCGTTAAAAGCCACCGCTGCTCTTTAACGGGCAGCGGTGCGCTGTTTCAGAATTAGCTTGCCAACAAAAGGCTATTCCTGACATAATTCAGCGCTTCAAATTTTCGTGGGAGCCTTTTGGTCCTTGAATTCAACTTTTCACTGAGTTAGCTGATTAGTAATACGACTTATGGCAGAAAAACGTAATATCTTCCTCGTTGGCCCAATGGGTGCTGGTAAAAGCACAATTGGACGTCACTTAGCAGACATGCTTCACTTAGAGTTCTACGATTCAGATCAGGAAATTGAGCGCCGCACTGGTGCAGATATCGCCTGGGTATTTGATTTGGAAGGGGAAGACGGCTTCCGTGTACGTGAAGAGAATGTCATTCAGGACCTTACCGAACTGCAAGGCATTGTTCTTGCAACCGGCGGTGGCTCAGTTTTAAGCAAAGAAACACGTAATCGTTTATCTGCTCGCGGCATAGTGGTGTACCTTGAAACACCAATTGAAAAGCAGGTTGCACGTACTCAGCGCGACAAGCGCCGTCCTTTGCTACAAACAGAAGAAGCGCCCAAAGAGGTTCTGGAGCGGTTAGCAGCAGAACGAAACCCGCTGTATGCTGAAATTGCTGACTTTACTGTACGTACTGATGAGCAGAGCGCTCGTGCTGTGGCCAGCCAGATTATCGATCAATTAGGTTTCTGATTAACTACTGACAGGGAGCTGCGGATGCAAAAAGTTGAAGTCCAACTTGGCGAGCGCAGCTACAGTATCTCTATAGGCGAGAGCTTTATAGCTCTTGACCCCGCGCTAGCAGCCAAGCAGCAAGTCGTTATTATCTCTAATACTACCGTTGCACCGTTATATATGGCGGCGGTAGAAAAACTATTTAACGTTGCAGTGGTGCAGCATTTCCTGTTGCCTGATGGTGAAGCTTATAAAACATTGAGCTCTTTTGAGCAGGTGTTAAGCTTTTTATTACAGAAGGGCATGTCCCGCGATGTGTTATTGGTCGCACTTGGCGGGGGAGTAATAGGTGACCTAACTGGCTTTGTTGCCTCCTGTTATCAACGAGGCGTCGCCTTTTTGCAAATCCCAACGACTTTACTGTCTCAGGTTGATTCTTCCGTTGGCGGAAAAACTGCAGTAAATCATCCGCTTGGCAAAAACATGATTGGCGCATTTAAACAGCCTGCCCAGGTGCTTATTAACACGTCGGTGCTGAGCAGTTTACCAGAGCGAGAATTTGCTGCTGGTATGGCTGAGGTAATTAAATACGCGCTTATTAATGATGCAGAGTTTTTTAACTGGCTTGAAAGTAATCAGCAGTCTATCAAATTACTGGAATCTGCAACCTTGATACAGATGATACAACACTGTTGTCAGATGAAGGCGGCTATCGTTAGTCGTGATGAGACTGAACAAGGCGAACGTGCGTTGCTTAACCTGGGGCATACTTTTGGTCACGCAATTGAAGCCTGGTTGGGCTACGGTAATTGGCTACACGGTGAAGCTGTGTCGGTTGGAATGGTTATGGCTGCACAACTATCACAGTCACGTGGCTGGTTGGCTGCAGAGCATGTGCAAAAAATAGTTTCGTTATTGCAAGCATTTAACTTACCGGTGCAGTGGCCCGCAGCAATGCAGATCGCTGATTTTATGCCGTTCATGAAAACAGATAAAAAGGTTCGTAATGGCAGCATGCGTTTTGTGTTGCCGACAGCATTTGGTAAAACTGCAGTGATAGACGATGTGTCTGAAGCTGAATTGATAAAGGTATTTGCTGATGGACACCACTGATCTGCAGGCCCGCATACCCCAGCTCAGCAATTTATTGCCCTCGCAGCAGGAATGGCTAGAGCGCCTGCTATTTCAACTGGCATTTAATGATAACCGGCAGATTTTTATAGTTGGAGCAGATGGCAGTGGTAAGTCTACATTGACCATGGCATTGGCAGAATTATTTTCTGAACAGTACAATATTGCATTGCTTGGTAGTAGTACTGACGAGAGTCAGGTTGCAACGCAAATTATGCAGCAATGGTTTGGTCGTGAGGCAGAGCCACTTACTCCGCTACTTGAGCAGGTAGACGCTATAACAAGTCAGCTGCCTTTATTGTTGATTGTTGATGATGCACAACGTTATTCCAGTGAATTACTACAACAGCTAAGTAAGTTACCTTGTCTGCAGTTTTTGTTTTGTACGCAGGCTGCTGACAGCTCAGGCTTGGTGTTAACACTGAATCCGATTACTACTGCCGATGCCCAGTTGTTATTACAATCTGAAGGATTAAACAGTATTGAATTAGCCGGACGGGTCGCCACCGCCGGCGGAAATATACACCTGCTAACCCGCCAATCAACTCGAATCACTGCTACCACTGAAGCTGAGCTTAAGCGGCCTGCCTGGCCGATTAGCAAAGTGGTATATGGTATTGCAGCGTTATTAATAGTTCTTTTAGTCACATTGTGGCCACGTCAGGAAGAAGCAAAGATGCCTGTTCGTCAGCCGGTTGAATTGCAGCCAGAGCGGCCTGCAGCAACACCGGCGCAAGTTGATATTAATGCAGAAGCTGAAACTGAAACTGAAGCTGAAGCTGAAGCTGAAGCTGAAACAGGCGCTCTGGCGGTTAATTTAGCAAGTGATAGAGATAGCGACGCGGTTGTTGAGCAAGCTGCTGGCACAACAGAGGATTTGCCGAAGACCGTTAGACAGGCAGAGCCCGAGTCGCTAGCTAAAGTAGATAGCCTGCCCCAGCCAGAACCGCAATTGAACCGTACAGCCACAGCCACAGCCACAGCTAGCCTATATTTGCAGGACGAAGGCCGTTTGCTAAGCATGGAGCGACACCAGGTCGCTGTGCAGCTAGCTGTCTTATCAAGTGAGGCTGCACTGCTGCGATTTAAGCGCGCTTACCCGCAGCTTGAAACGCTAAGTTATCAACGCAACTGGCAGGGCAAAATGCAACTGGTGTTGTTATTGGCACCTTTTGAAGATGCAGCTGCAGCCAGAGCAGCGATGAAGCAGTTACCTGATGCATTGCGAGCAACCGGTCTGTTTATCAAAGCATTGCAAGCGGTGCAGGCTGAAATTAACGCTCGTCGTGTAAGTCAGCAAAGTAATAATCTGGAATGATGGTGTAATGGCAGCTGCAAAAAAAAGCCGGGCGTTTCTAAAGTGGGCTGGTGGTAAATATAATCTGGTGCCTGCCATATCCCTTCATTTGCCGGCTGGTGAGGTTTTGATTGAGCCTTTTGTTGGCGCCGGTTCAGTCTTTCTGAATACAGACTATCAACACTACCAGCTAAATGATATTAATGCCGATTTGATCAGCATCTATCAGCTGCTGCAACAACGGCACGATGGCTTTATTGCAGATGCCAGAACGTTGTTTACGCCACAGACAAATCAACGTGAAACTTATCTATCTTTGCGCCAACAGTTTAATCAAAGCGACGACGCGTATGAGCGGGCATTGATATTTTTGTACCTGAACAGGCATGGTTATAACGGGCTTTGCCGCTACAACTTATCTGGCAAGTTTAATGTACCGTTTGGTAGCTATAAAAAGCCCTACTTTCCTGAGGCGGAATTGCATTATTTTGCCGAAAAGGCGCAACGGGCGACGTTTAGCTGTACCGGGTATCAGCAGGTGATACAGCAAGCTCAGGCCGGCGCGGTAATATATTGCGATCCACCTTATGTACCATTGAGTAAAACGGCCAGCTTTACCAGCTATGCCCGCCAGGGTTTTGATTTAGATGATCAAGCCCAGTTGGCTAATCTGGCAGAACAGGCACAGCAGCGCGGTATTACCGTAGTGATTAGCAACCACGATACCACCTGGACGAGGAAAATATATCAGCAAGCCGTGTTGCATAGTTTGCAGGTTGGACGGTCTATCAGCCAGAAAGGTAGTACTCGAGGTAAGGTTGCTGAGCTCTTTGCGGTCTATCAGGCTAAGCCAACGCCCACGACACCACAAGTAGCAGTGTTAACACGAAAAACAGGGTGAAAATAATACCCGCAATGATATAGGGCATTGGGCTGCCTGCTGCGAAATCCTGTTGTCGTTGTCGCTCTGATTGCACACCAATCATCGCACCCATCACGGCCTTAATAATTTGACTAAGTTTAGGTTTGTGCGCTGACATTATGGTTTTTGTGCAGGACTTAACCGGCTCAACAGTTCCAGCAAATCAACAAAATGGAATTGAGTGGAGCGACTCTTACCCTTGAACCAACTGTACCAGCTCTGCTGCGCCACTTTGATACATTCTTCAACCGCAGCTGCTTGGGCTAACGATTGGCATTGTGTTGTCGACGACAACATGGGTTTCACAATACTAAGAGCGCCGGCAGTAATGCCAGCTGAAATTACGACTACTTTTAACAGGTTGGTAAATTTCATGTTAAATCCATTTGCTCTTGTAAAACGTGCTTAGAATAAAGCATTCAGCTTTTTGATACAAGCTGATTGTTTTTTCATCAGTCAGCTAAGGGCAAATGACGACAGAAACTACCCGCACCAGCTGCCGGTAGTTTCAACAAATGTCAGAAGCTTTTAGACAGTGCCAGAATGACTCTGCTGTCGGCAAGGTATGAGCCGTCAATATCGGTGTCAACATAGGTCAGGCTTAGTCCGGTGCCTAAAACTTCGGTGCTGACGCCGATACTCCAGTCAAGATAACTGGCACTGCTGTCCTCATATTCATTCTGGCCGACATGCAAATCGAGGCTGACGTTGTCGGTCAGGGCATAGCTATAATTGACATAGAAGTAGAAGAAATCACCGCTATTGGCATAGTAATCATTGCTGTACGCAGTGCCAAAGGTTACATCCTGATAAGATAAAGCAGCATACACTTCATAGAAATTTGAGCCATCAATTTCAGCATTCGGATAGCCATACCGCATAATGCCGACGTCGGTAGACCAATCATCATTTAGCGCGCCACTCCAACCTAACATGACATCTAGCTCTAATGTACCTTCAGCGAGGAAGTCAACGTTTGAACCCCAAAGTGACAGATAAAATCCTGAACTGTCGCTCAGCGTTAGCCCGCCCTGTAACGCGGCAGCTTCTTCGGTCTGAGAAATACCACGAAATGCATAGTCGGACGTAAAGGTTAAATCGCCGGATAGTTCTATCGCGTTTGTATGGATACTGGTAACTGATAATCCAAGTAAAAGCATACTTGCTGTTAACGTTGTTA
Organism: Rheinheimera sp.; assembly: GCA_041618685.1. Lineage (GTDB taxonomy): Bacteria > Pseudomonadota > Gammaproteobacteria > Enterobacterales > Alteromonadaceae > Alishewanella. Next base: position 31,334 of record JBFKFH010000002.1, on the reverse strand, counting down.
TTTTTGCTGCTGATTTCATTTTTATTTGCCTTTTGCTGAGTTTCCTTCCTTTGATGTACCAAGATGCATGCCATATGGTTTAATTCCTTAAAATCAATTGCTTAATGTTTTATGCAAGGGTTTTTAAGGCTTGGCTGTGCTTATCTGGTGCAGTGATGCTTGTTTTTTGTGCACTGCGGATGAAGCGCGCTACGGTGCTTTTTATTGCCAAATTCAGTACAGTCAGCATTTTACGGTTCGAGGAGTGATGTGATGCAACCTTATTTGATAGCGCCGTCAATTTTATCGGCTGACTTCGCTCGCTTAGGCGACGACGTTAACGCCGTATTAAATGCCGGTGCTGATGTTGTGCACTTTGATGTCATGGATAATCATTATGTGCCGAATCTGACAATGGGACCTATGGTGTGCAAAGCGCTACGTAAATACGGTATAACTGCGCCTATTGACGTACACCTGATGGTAGAACCAGTTGACGCTTTGGTGCCTCAGTTTGCTGACGCGGGTGCCAGTATTATTACGTTTCATCCTGAAGCATCGCGGCATATCGATCGAACGTTGCAGCTAATAAAAAGTCACGGCTGTAAAGCAGGGCTGGTGTTTAATCCGGCGACGCCATTGAGTTATCTGAATTATGTACTGGATAAAGTTGATGTTGTGTTGCTCATGTCAGTCAATCCTGGTTTTGGCGGGCAGACGTTTATTCCCGCTACATTGAACAAACTGGCAGCGGCGCGGCAACTTATTGATCAAAGTGGTTTGCCTATCCGTCTGGAGATAGATGGCGGGGTCAATGTTGATAATATTGCCGATATTGCAGCAGCCGGCGCTGATATGTTTGTCGCCGGTTCAGCCATTTTTAATGCGCCAGATTACGCTGAAGTAATTAATACCATGCGGCAGAAATTGGCGAATGTAACGCGCTAACTGGGTTTTTTACTGTTGCTAAACGCTGATATGGTTATAATGCTGCCCCTGCAACCGGATGCTGCCGGTAATCCTTTATCAATTAAATTGTCAAAGTGGATACGTATATGAGCAATAAGCCAATAGTGCTAAGTGGCGCACAGCCGTCAGGTCAACTCACCATCGGTAATTATCTTGGCGCATTGCGGCAGTGGGACAGAATGCAGGATGACTACGATTGCTTGTACTGTATTGTTGATTTGCACGCTATAACGGTGCGGCAAGAGCCGGCCGCACTGCGTAATGCGTCACTGGATAGCCTGGCACTTTACCTCGCATGTGGTATCGATCCAAAGCGGTCAGCAGTATTTATGCAGTCACATGTGCCTGAGCATAGCCAGCTTGCCTGGGTACTGAATTGCTATACCCAGTTTGGCGAATTAAGCCGGATGACGCAGTTTAAAGACAAGTCAGAGCGTCACAACAACAATGTGAATGCAGGTTTATTTACTTATCCGGTATTAATGGCTGCTGACATTTTGTTGTATCAGGCTAACCAGATCCCGGTTGGACACGATCAAAAACAACACCTTGAATTGGCCCGTGATGTTGCAATGCGGTTTAATGCAGTGCACGGCGATGTGTTTACGCTGCCAGAACCATTTATTCCACCTGTTGCTGCGCGGGTAATGAGCTTACAAGAGCCGACGAAAAAAATGTCGAAATCAGACGACAATCCATGGAATTTTGTAGGTCTGCTTGAGGACCCGAAAATGATCAGCAAGAAATTTAAGAAAGCGATGACAGACTCAGAAGACCCACCGCGAGTAAGGTTTGATTTGGACAGTAAACCGGGTGTCGCCAATCTGTTGAGTATTTTAAGTGGGGTTACAGGCAAAAGCATCGCAGTGTTAGAAGCCGAGTATGAAGGCAAAATGTATGGTCATTTAAAAGGTGATGTTGCCGATGCGGTTATTGCCTTACTGGAACCCGTGCAAAAGACCTTCACCGAGTTACGTGCAGATCACAGTACATTAACGGCTGTTATGCGTACCGGTGCGGAAAAGGCCAGAGAACGTGCCGCGAATACACTGATGCGGGTAAATGAGGCAGTAGGCTTTGTGGCGCCATAGCGATAGAGTGGACCAGTAACAATGTTGCTGCTGATAGACAACTACGATTCATTTACCTACAACCTGATGCAATATTTTGCCGCGCTAGGCCAGCAGGTTATCGTGCGGCGCAACGATGCTATCAGCGTGGCGCAAATTGAAGCCCTGGCGCCACGTTATCTGGTGATCTCGCCAGGGCCTAAAAGCCCGGATCAGGCTGGCGTGTCATTAAAAGCCATTGAACACTTTGCAGGCAGGATACCGTTACTTGGGGTTTGCCTCGGTCATCAAGCTATCGCCCAGGTGTTTGGCGCTAAAGTGGTGTCAGCACGCCAGGTGATGCATGGTAAAAATAGTCTGGTACAGCACAATAACAGTTCGGTATTCAACGGGCTGGCTAATCCGCTGGATGTAACCCGCTATCATTCGTTGGTAGTGCAGCGGGATTCGTTGCCCGCCGAACTTCAGTTGACAGCCTGGACCTGCAACACAGAGCAACAGCCAGATGAAATTATGGGGCTGGCACATTGTAGCCTGCCTATACATGGCGTGCAGTTTCATCCCGAGGCCATACTAAGCCAACAAGGTAAACAGCTGCTGGCTAACTTTCTGCACTTGAGTGTTTGATAACGCAGTTGAGAGTCAGATGAAAACAGCTGGCTTGACTGCGCGCGCGCGGCGATACAGTATGCTGGCACTGCCGTATCTTTAGTGAATGGAACCAACTAAACGTGATGACTTCTTCTATACCTGCTGCGGATGACTTATTGCGGCGATTCTACGATCAACTGATTGGTGTTAACCCGGAGCATACGCGGCTGGGTTATCAGGTCAGTGCAGGGCAACCGCCTGCTGAACGTTCGCTGTTGGATATTGATGCCAGAGCGAAAAAACTGCGCGAAGCCGGAGCCTTGGCAAAAGCACAGTTTGCTGAATTTGCTCAGGCACATTTGCATGATGAAGTAGCGGATGAGTTACTGCGAAAGCTACATAATATTCAACATGTGTCGGCCTCGTTGTTTGATTTGACTGAGCCATTTTATTTGTTATTGGATGCACTGAGCGCCAAAGTCGTTACCGTCAATAAGCTTGACCCGCTGATTTCTCAGGTAACGTGGTTAAAAGAAGAATTACTGCGTTTGGTTAATCAGCCGCAGTATCGCAGCCGCACAGCATCAGGGGCGATGGTTAAAGATATTAAAACCGCACTACGCTTTCTTGGTGTTGAAAGTCTTCAGCTTATTGTACCGGTATATGCAATGCGCCGGATGATTCCACATTCGACAGAGCCTTTTACACCATTGAAAAGCCGGCTGTGGGAATACTCATTAGCTGTGGCGATTGCCGCGAGAACATTGGCAGAGAATAGTGCAGAACATCCGTACAATGCATTTTGCGTGGGACTGTTTCATACACTCGGCCATGCCGTTGTGACTCGCAATTATTTACGTACCTATCAGCAAGTCAGGCACACACAGCTACTGCAAGCGCGCGAAAGCCGTGACGTACAGTTAACAGAAACGCTTGATGCATTGGAGCCGGATGCGAGCTTTCTGTGCGAGAGTCTGCAGGAATTTGCTGCAGTGCTCAGTGCTGATATTACCTCACGTTGGAATCTGCAGGCGTTGCCGCTGTGCCAGACACTGGACCAGTTGGCCGAAGGCTTTGGTTTTGCCGGTACTAGCCCGCTAGCCCGTCTGGTGCAGCAAGCTCAGGCTTACGTGCAGTGGCAGGAACTAAAACAGCGTCAGCAAGTTAATGACGAGCAAACACAATTCTGGTTTAGTAGTGTTCAGTTGACGAATGACAATCTGAATCTGTTGGCGCGCACTAATCTCAAACGTCTGGGTGTAGAAATTTAGTAAAAAATTTTGTGCCATAAACATGCAATGTGCCGACGCCGTGAATAAGGCCAACTTTGTGTTGCCAGCGGCTTGCACCCTATCCGGTCTATGCTTTGCCCTACAAAAAGCCTAACCAATGATGGTTGCTTACTTATTCATTAAGCGTGCAAATCTATCTGTAGCCCTTGTATATTCTGGTTTTACCCTGCGGTGTGAATAAAGACAATAGGCGCTGGATCTGCAATAATGCCGCTCAGTTAATCCAGACTTGTCTAATCTGATTGCAAAAATTACAACAACATTCTGCACATGATGAGGAACCGAACATGACCGGCCAGCAGCAAGTAAATCGCGCGTTATTCGATGAAGTTATGGTGCCAAACTATGCACCTGCAGGCGTTATTCCGGTTAAGGGGCAAGGTTCCCGGGTTTGGGACCAGCAAGGCCGGGAATATATCGATTTTGCTGGTGGTATTGCCGTTAGCAGCCTGGGGCATTGTCACCCGGCGTTAGTTAACGCGTTAAAGCAGCAGGCTGATAAGCTGTGGCACCTGAGCAATGTGATGACCAATGAGCCAGCGCTGCGGCTGGCTAAAAAGCTAGTTGACGCAACCTTCGCACAGAAAGTGTATTTTGCTAACTCAGGGGCGGAAGCAAATGAGGCGGCGTTTAAATTAGCCAGACGCTGGGCGCTGGACAAGTTTGGGGCAGCTAAAGATCAGATAATTTCGTTCAGTAAGAGTTTTCATGGCCGGACTTTTTTTACTGTCACGGTGGGCGGGCAGGCCGCATATTCAGACGGCTTTGGGCCAAAACCGGGCGCAGTACTGCACGCAGAATTCAATAATCTGGACAGTGTCAAAGCGTTAATTTCAGCTAATACCTGTGCCGTCGTACTTGAGCCTATTCAGGGCGAGGGCGGTATTATTCCCGCAACTGCTGAGTTTATGCAGGGTGTACGCGAGCTTTGTAATCAACACAACGCCTTGCTGGTGATGGATGAGGTGCAAACCGGTGTAGGCCGTACCGGCGAATTATATGCATATATGCACTACGGTGTTACACCGGATATTTTAACCACAGCGAAATCGCTTGGTGGCGGTTTTCCTATTGGCGCGATGCTAACGACCACCGAGATTGCCTCTCATCTAAAGGTCGGAACCCATGGCAGTACTTATGGCGGAAACCCACTGGCGTGTGCGGTCGCAGAGGCCGTACTGGATACGATAAATCAACCGGATGTTATGGCGCAGGTGTTGCGTAATGAACAGCTGTTTCGCCAGCACCTGAGTGCCATTAATGAAAAATATCAGCTGTTCAGTGAAGTGCGGGGCAAAGGCATGTTGCTGGGGGCTGTGCTGAATGAGAAATACAAAGGCCGTGCGCGTGAGTTTTTCCTTGCTGCCGCTGATCACGGTCTGATGGCATTAGTTGCCGGGCCTGATGTTATTCGATTCGCACCGTCGTTGGTTATTTCAGCAGAAGAAATTCATACCGGTATGCAACGATTTGAGTTGGCAGTGCAGCAGGTTATAGCGGGCTAATGCCTATCAGCAGGCTGCATTAACACCACATGATATGAAGCAACGGCGTCTTCGGACGCTCTGAATGATAAAGCAAAACTGGAGTAAGCGACGATGATGGTGATTCGCCCAATCTGCGCGGATGATTACCCGGCGCTGTATGATATTGCAGTAGAATCCGGACATGGATTTACTTCACTGCCTGTGAACGACGAATTATTGATGCGTAAAATCAGCCGCTCAGAACAGTCGTTCAATAAAATAGTTAGCTCTCCCGGCGATGAGGGATATCTGTTTGTATTGGAAGATACAGAAACAGGAGAGGTATGTGGCACCAGTGCGCTGGAAGCGGCTGTCGGATTAGATGATGCCTTTTATCATTATCACCTTGGTAAGGTGGTACATAGTTCTCGCTCACTGGGGGTATATAAAACGGTAGATATTCTGACCCTATGTAACGACTATACCGGGGTGAGTGAGCTATGTACGTTATTTTTGCGTGAAAGCCGGCGGGAAAAAAATAATGGCCGGTTACTGTCAAAAATGCGTTTTTTGTTTATGGCTGAATTTCCCCAACGTTTTTCTGAACGGGTTATCGCAGAAATGCGTGGTGTATCGAATACTGATGGCAGTTCGCCATTCTGGCAGTGGCTGCAGGAGCATTTTTTCAATGTCGACTTTCCAACCGCTGACTACCTGACCGGGATTGGACAAAAGGTGTTTATCGCCGAATTAATGCCAAAGTACCCGATTTATGTCAGTCTGTTAAGTAAACAGGCGCAGGCGGTTATTGGCCAGGTGCATGACAAAACCAAGCCGGCTTTGGCGTTGCTGCAGTCTGAAGGATTTTCCAGTCGGGGCTATGTCGATATTTTTGATGCCGGGCCGACTGTAGAGGCACGGGTTGAACACATTCGTTCAGTGCGTAACAGCCAGCGATTACTGGTTAAAATTGGCGAAGTTGGCCAGGGACAGCCGTACTTAATTAGCAATACAAAACTGCAGGATTATCGTGCAACCTGGTTAACGCTTGACGTGCAGGAACAGAGTGAGCAGGTCACCATACCTGCCGCAGTTGCAGCGGCGCTACAAGTCAGCGCGGGTGATTGGGTCCGAGTGACCCGCATTTAAGCCGGCATAGAATACAAACAGGGGGATTTAATGAAACACGCGGAACAGTTTATAAACGGCCAATGGCTGCAAGGTGAAGGTAAAGCATTTAACTCACTGGACCCGGCGAAAAATCAATTGATTTGGCAAGGTAGCGCGGCCACGGCTGCTCAGGTTGATCAGGCGGTCACTAGTGCCCGGCAGGCTCAGTACCATTGGGCAGGTTTAAGCTTTGAACAGCGTGTTGTGGTGGTGAAGCGGTTTGCTGAATTACTGACTGAAAATAAAGAAGCAATGGCGTTGTCTATAGCGGAGGAAACCGGCAAAGCACTATGGGAAGCCCGCACGGAAATAGGCGCCATGATCGGCAAAATTGATATTTCAGTGCGCGCCTATCAAGAGCGCACAGGACAAAAAGAAAACCCAATGCCGCAAGGCAGAGCGTTTATCCGTCACAAGCCGCACGGCGTAGTGGCGGTATTTGGGCCATATAACTTTCCGGGTCACTTACCCAATGGGCATATCGTGCCGGCATTACTAGCAGGCAACGCGGTACTATTTAAGCCGTCAGAGCTAACGCCCAAAGTTGCTGAGGACACAGTGAAATTGTGGCAGCAAGCGGGGATCCCTGCCGGGGTACTAAGCTTGCTGCAAGGTGAGGTTGATACCGGCAAGGCCATTGCTAGCCATGATGGTATCGATGGTATTTTCTTTACCGGCAGTTCGCGGACCGGGCATTATTTGCACCAACAGTTCGCCGGGCGGCCAGATAAAATACTGGCACTGGAAATGGGCGGTAATAACCCATTAATCGTGCAGGACGTCAGTAATATCGATGGTGCTGTGCACGATATCGTGCAGTCGGCATTTATTTCTGCCGGTCAGCGCTGTACCTGCGCCCGCAAGTTATTCTTACCCGCTGGTGAGCAAGGCGATATCATTCTGGCCCGTTTGCTGGAAGTAAGCCGGAATATCAAAGTAGGTATTTACGACGCACCCGAGCAGCCGTTTATGGGATCGATGATTTCAGTTGCAGCGGCCAAAGCAATGCTGGCTGTGCAGCAACAGTTGGTGGAGTTGGGCGGCGAAATTCTGCTTGAAATGCAACATTTAGATGAAAATACCGCCCTGGTAAGTCCTGGTATCATTGAATGTTCTGCAGTGACAGACTTTCCTGATGATGAACATTTCGGTCCGCTGTTAAAAGTATTCCGTTTTACTGACTTTGATCAGGCGATAGACAGTGCAAATGCTACGCAATTTGGATTATCTGCTGGTTTGTTAAGTGACAGCGCCGAACTGTATCAGCATTTTTTCCGTCGTATCCGTGCGGGTATTGTTAACTGGAACCGGCCTATTACTGGTGCCAGCTCTGCCGCACCTTTTGGTGGTATTGGTGCAAGTGGTAACCACAGGGCCAGCGCTTATTATGCCGCTGATTACTGTGCTTATCCGGTTGCGTCGGTAGAGCTTGAGCAAGTGGTAATGCCAGAACAGCTATCACCCGGCTTAAGTTTCTAAATTCGGAGAAAATAATTGTAATCGGGGCTTGTGCCCCGATTTGTTTTCTGCCAAGGTTTTTGCTTAAATAACGAAAACTTATTGGTGTTTCTGCCAACAGCCAGGTGTAAAGCAACTTATGGTCACAGATAAACCCGGATATGAGCATTTGATCCAATTTCTGACCGAGCATTTGTCGCTGTTTGAACAAACCGGCACAGGTGAAGCCGATAAAACTATTGGTGCGTTACTGGAAGAGTCTATTGCAGAGCAAATTATTACGTTGTGTACCCAACATACCGCGCTGGAAATGAATCATCGCAGCATGATCATCCGCGAGGTTGATGGCATAATGTATGACTTTCAGGAGGTACTTGCCAGTGTGCTGGAAAAAAAAGCAACCCGCCAACAAGCCGAACTTATCAACGAAATCTCTCTGTTAATCAAAAACCTGTTTGATACCGCGGTAGCTGATTTGCTCGATTAGCGGGCTTTATGCTGCAATTGTGCTAGATACCTGCGTCAGTTTTACGTAAAATACCGGCCTTCTTTTTCAGGCCGGGGTATGTAATGAAAGCAACCGTAAAATGGCACGATAATAATACCTTTATTGGCCGCTCTGGCAGCGGTCATACTGTGGTTTTCGATGGTAATAAAGACGGTAGCAGCGCCCCCAGTCCAATGGAAATGGTGCTGATGGCTGCCGGAGCATGTTCTTCCGTTGATGTTGTCAGTATTTTGCATAAAGCCCGGCAACAGGTTGTTGATTGTGAAGTACAACTTAGTGCGGAACGCGCTGAAACCATTCCGAAAGTATTTACCAAATTACATCTTCATTTCGAAGTTACCGGCTTTAACTTAAATGAAAAGCAGGTAGAGCGGGCGGTTAAACTGTCAGCAGACAAGTATTGCTCAGTATCTATTATGTTATCCGGCAGTGTAGTGGTAACACACTCATTTAGTATCAAGGCGTCAGAGCTGACGGCAGTGACGGAATAATAACGGCAATTAAGTATATAACCGGATAGCGGTTTTTTGCGGAGACAGTGTTAAGTGGTTAAACCTTTTGAAAAACTGAAGCTACATGGGTTCAATAACCTGACGAAAAGCCTGAGTTTCAGCCTTTATGACATTTGCTATGCCAAAACTGAGCAACACCGGCAGGAATATATTGAATATATTGATGAGCAATATAACGCAGATCGATTAACTGACATTCTGACGGAAGTGACCGATATTATTGGCGCAAATATCCTGAATGTGGCCCGGCAGGATTATGATCCGCAAGGTGCCAGTGTCACAATTCTGGTAAGTGAAGAACCTGTATTGGTTGACCCGGATAACTCTGAGAACCCGGGACCGAGACCAGACGCCGTTGTTGCACATCTGGATAAAAGTCATATTTGTGTACATACCTACCCTGAAGTGCACCCGCATGATGGCATTTGTACTTTCCGTGCTGATATCGAGGTTTCGACCTGTGGCATTATTTCGCCACTGAAGGCGTTAAACTTCCTGATCCACAGTTTTGAATCTGACATTGTGACTATCGATTATCGGGTACGCGGTTTTACCCGTGATATTAGCGGCACCAAACATTACATCGATCATCCGATAAGCTCGATCCAGAATTTTATGGATGAAGAGACCAAGCGGGCATTCCAGATGATTGATGTGAATGTGTATCAGGAGAATCTGTTTCACACCAAAATGATGCTTAAAGAAGCGGATCTGAATAATTATCTGTTTGGCATGGGAACTGACTCGATGACAGCAGAAGAGCAGAAAGCCATCAGCAAAAAAGTATTCCGTGAAATGCGCGAAGTGTTTTATGGTCGCAATTTGCCGGATATGAAATAGCCGATGACCACTGCACTGAGCATAGATCACCGCTTCTCGGTTGCCCCTATGCTGGACTGGACTGATAAGCATTGCCGCTATTTCCACCGGTTGCTGAGCCAGCATGCAGTGTTGTATACCGAGATGGTAACAACAGGCGCAATTATTCACGGCAGTGGAGATTACCTCGACTTTAATGAAGAGGAACATCCGGTAGTACTTCAGCTAGGCGGCTCAAACCCGGCAGAGATGGCGCAGTGCGCCAGGCTGGCTGAAACTCGGGGCTATGATGCCGTCAATATCAACGTAGGGTGTCCATCAGACAGGGTACAAAATGGTATGTTTGGCGCATGCCTGATGGCGCAACCACAACGGGTAGCGGATTGTGTTAAAGCCATGCAGGATGCAGTCAGTATTCCGGTAACGGTGAAAACCCGCATCGGTATAGATGATTCAGACGATTATCAATTTTTGCAGGACTTTGTGGCGACAATTGCCGCGGCTGGTTGCCAGCAATTGATTGTGCATGCCCGTAAAGCCTGGCTGAAGGGATTGAGCCCGAAAGAGAATCGCGAAGTACCGCCATTGAATTATCAGCGGGTATACCAGCTAAAGCGTGAGTTTCCACAGCTGAATATCAGTATTAACGGCGGTGTGAAAACGCTGGCTCAGGCAGCTGAGCAACTGCAATATCTGGATGGTGTGATGGTTGGCCGCGAGGCTTATAGTAACCCGATGCTACTCAGTGAGGTCGATAGGCTGATTTATGGCAAAGCAGCTGCCACGCGCACACCACAACAGGTGGTGATGGAAATGTTACCCTATATTGAACGGCAGATGCGGCAAGGGGCCAGGTTCTGGCATATTGCCAGACATATGCTGGGGTTGTTTCAAGGGGTGCCCGGTGCACGACAATGGCGACGGTTATTGAGTGAGCAGGGGCATTTTGCCGATGCACAGCCAGAGTTATTGTTACGCGCTCTGGCGAAACTTGCACCCCATGAGGAATTGACCATCTAGTTAGGCAATTTGACTAAAATTTAGTTTTATACAAAAGGCGAGTGCTTTAGCAGCATCTCGCCTTTTTTATTTGTTGTTATTAATCAATATTTTGCGTGGGGTTTTCCACTTGGCACAGCACTTGAAATACAAATGGTGTAGTACAGACTAACCACTTTCAAGGACATGATTATGAACAGACTGAACGCATTTACCTTAACCGTTACTTTTGCTGCCGGGCTTTATAGTGCGACGACCTTTGCTGATGAAATCACAGCTCAGGTGCAAACAGCTGCCGTAGAGCAATTGACCAATTTACAGCAATCTACCCGGCAACAAGCCCGAATGGCTTTGAGCAAAGCAGTATTTGACTTACTGGCTCAGCAAAGTGCTGCACAGGATGCTGCCGCAGTAATGCTGGCGCAGCAAACCGTGCCAGTAACGCCAGTAGTGGCGGAATAAGCCATGTTTGTGTCATCAGGTTGGCTATTGCTGATCTATCTGAGTCCGGTGCTGAGCATCATTCCAGCCATGTTGTTGTGGCAGTCTTTAGTGCCACTGACGACACTGTGGCAGAAGATGCGGTAACCGGTACAGCTGGAGGCAAGGATGATGAGTTGGGTAAATATAGAACTGTTGGCATTTGTGCTATTTAGCGTGCTGCTATTGATAGTAAAAGCCAGGTATAAAAACGAAACGGGAACAGCAGGAGAAGCATCTGATGGCAACTTATGACACTGATCGTTGGTATTGCGACCGCGCCGCTCGGAAGGTTTCGGGTGTGTGTGCTGGTTTGGCCCGTTATTATCAACAGCCACGCTGGCTTATTCGCAGTCTGGCCGTCGTGCTGTTACTACTTTTTCCTTTGGCTACCATAGTGGCATATCTGGTTGCTGCAGTGATTTTACCGGACAGATAGGACGGCAATCGCACTTTGCTCCTCGTTACTGGCTGTGAACCGGGTCAAACTGGTGTAAGATAAAGTCGTGACATATAAGGAGAAACTAAATGCGATTGTTAATTGCGGCGCTGCTTTTTAGCACATTGCAGGTATTTGCATCGACCGAAGGCAGTTTTAACGTTCAGCACGGTGAGATCCGTCAACCTATGCCGGGGCGTACTGTCACCGCGGGTTATTTTACGCTGCATAATCTTTCCACCCAGGATGTTAGCCTCAACAGTATTAGTAGTGAGGCTTTTGCCCGCGCAGAGTTGCACCAGCATAGCCATAAAGACGGCATGATGCGGATGGAGCAGCTCGACCACATAGTGCTCCCCGCTGGCCAGCGTATTGAACTGGCACCGGGGGGGCTGCATCTGATGTTATTTGACCCCACGACTGAGTTGCAAATTGGCCAGACAATAAAAGTGTTATTACACTTTGCAGACGGACAGCAGCTAATGCTGGCATTGCCAGTTGTGGCGATGCCAAAACGCTAAGGATATTTATGTTAAACGCAAAATGGATAAGCGCTCTGCTGGCGGTGTTAATGCTGGTGTTGTATCTGACCGGATGGTGGGTCAGTCGTGAGCCAGCATTGATGATAGACGAAATTAAACTGAGTCAACAGCAGCTTGGTGATGCGCAGGTTGTAGGCTATAGCACAACAACGGCGTTGATTCGGGTAAGTGAAACGCTACTGGACAAGAGCGGCGGTTACATTGCCAACGATATTATGCCCCCCTTTGTGCTGTTGGATAATATGCCGGCCTGGGAGCTGGGTGCATTGGAAATGTCGCGTGACTTAGCCCTGGCCTTACGCAAAGATCTAAGCCGATCTCAATCACAGTCAACCGAAAATGCATACCTGAAAGTTGCCCAACCGATGTTTAATATTGACCATCGTAGTTGGGCTATTCCCAGTGCAGAATCTGAGTATCGCAAGGCGATAGCACAATTGTATTTATATCGCGCTGAGCTAACCGACCCGGCGCGACCGGACAGTCAGTTTTACGCCAGAGCCGATAATTTACGCGAGTGGTTAAAGGCAGTGGAAAAACGTCTTGGGAGTTATTCGCAGCGTTTAAGCGCTAGTGTTGGTCAGGATAGGTTGAATACTGATTTGGCCGGCGAGGCTTCAGCCCGACAGTCTACTGATGCCCCAGGCAACAAGGTCGTCAAAACAGGATGGTGGAAACTCGATGATGAGTTCTACGAAGCCCGCGGCGCCAGTTGGGCTCTACTGCATTTTCTCAAGGCCGTTGAGACGGATTTTGCAGACGTGTTGCAACGAAAGAATGCTATGGTAAGTTTACGCCAGATTATTCGCGAACTTGAGGCAACGCAACAAACTGTATGGAGCCCAATGGTGCTAAACGGCAGTGGTTTTGGTTTGATGGCAAATCATAGCCTGGTAATGGCGAACTATATTTCACGGGCCAATGCGGCTTTAATCGACTTATCTGAATTATTAACTCAAGGGTAAACAACAGCATGAAGAAAACGGCATTGATGTTATCGCTAAGCGGCATGGTTTTGTGTGGTGCCGCACAGGCCGATACTTTGCTTGGTTTGTATTTAGGCGCGGATGGTTGGCAGACGTCAACTACAGGTAGCTTTGCAAATACTGAACAGCTACAACACTTTAATTTTGATGATGAGACCCAGGCCTCCTATTATATTGCTTTGGAACATCCGGTTCCGTTGTTACCGAATATCCGTATTCAGCATAACCCACTTGAATCGTCCGGCGATACTAATGTGCAAGGGACTTTCAGTTTTGCCGGCCAGACGTTTGTGGTGAATAGTCAGTTACGTAATCAGGTAGATCTGACAAGTACCGATTATATTCTGTACTACGAGATACTGGACAATGAAATGCTCAGCTTTGATTTGGGTATCAACGGCAAGTATATCGATGGCAATGCGACGGTATCGGAGCAGGGCAGCAGCAATGTCGCTATGCAGGATGTGTCGCAAACTATACCGATGTTATATAGCTCTCTGATCGTAGGTTTACCCCTCACCGGTTTAGACGTTTTCGCGCAGGGCAGTTTTGTATCGTATGACGGCAGCCGTTGGTACGACGTGCAAGCGGGGGTTGCCTATGCGCTGCTGGACAACCTGGCCGTTGATATGCGGTTAAAGCTGGGATACCGGGCTGTCAATTTGAAGTTAGACGATATTGACGATCTGTACACTAATATCGATGTCAAAGGCGTTTTCGCCGGAATAGAGCTGCATTTCTAAGCTACCTTGTTAAACAGGCGGGCGTTGCTGTTGGCAGTAGCGTCCGGTCTGTTATTCCTCAGTCGTTGTCTTGTTACCTTGGTGGATTCGTTTTATAGTTGTTTCACACTATATTTCGTTTAGGTCTGATTTTGGTAAATTATTTCAGGCAGTTAACATTGCCCTGGTTGGTTGCCCTCGTTTTGATGTTGTTGTTTACCGGGCTGTGGTATCAGTCAGAAACAAAGACACAGCAACGAATACAAATGGAGCAAGTGTCAGCATCAATACAGTTAAGTATTGTCCCTTTGTTAAAAAATAAAGATACTGAACTGTTTAAAGCCCAGCTAAATCATTTGCGCTTTACCAGCGTGCTACCGCTTAACAGTATCGCTATTTTTAATCATAAGCATGCGCTTATCGTGGCGTCGGAGATACCGGACGAGCTACGAAACTATAAGCCGCAAGAGCCGGTTACTCACTTCTCTGTACAGCCCTATCACAACATGCAGTTGGTACTGCAACCGCTATTTAACACTGATAGTGCTGGTAACATTGCCGCTTTGCCACATCTGGATGACAGCTCATATATGCTGCTGCTGTTTGAACCGGAGACCTCTCATACGGTCTGGCTGGTTCCTGTTGCTATCGTTGCTCTGCTGGGCGGTGCTGTGCTGATAGTTTGGCAAAACGCCTTGATTCAGCAGTCACAACGTCAACATACCGATGTCAGCCTGCTAACCCATAAGCTAAGCCAATTACAACATGGGCAACTCAATGTCAGAATCAATGAAGAATTGGTGTCGGAGTTAGTTCCGCTGAAGCAGGCAGTAAATGACTTAGCGCAACATAAGACGGACGCGGTACAACGTAGCGCTGAATTGTATCAGCAGTTGGAAGAAAAAGCTGCCCAGGCCCAGCAACAGTCGCATTCGCTGCAGCAGCAAATGAGTCTGCTAAAGCAACAGCATACTGAACTGCAACAGGGCGCGCAGAATCGCCTGTTAAATCTGCAGCAAATATATAAACTCCAGCCGGAGCTAAGCGAGGACGAATTCATTCAGGCTCTTTCGTCGCAATTGTGCCTAATGCAACTTCAAATGGAAACCGGGGACAATATTACGCTCGATTTAAGCCTGACAGAGTTTGTGGCGGCGCAAATCGAACTGATAAAAGCCCGGTTAGCCGAAAAAAATATCGAACTACAACTATTTGAAAGTAAAGAGAACGCAGGTTGTGTGCCGGCTATCTCTGCAGGTAGGCTGTCGGCACTTCTAACGGCGATGGTGCAGCTTGGCAGCAGAAGTGAAGGCGTGTCAGAGATGACGCTGCGGGTAAAGGCTGACCATGGCGGTGCAGCAGGGACGCTGTTCATTAGTATTTCCAGTAACGGAAATGGTATTTCGCTACCGGTAAGGCAGTTACTGAATAGCAACGAAATGCCGTCGTTACCTTGGTACGAAAGTGATATTAGCACCGTCTTGCTACTAAAGCGTCAGCTTAACGCAAACCTGGCAGTGCGGTCGCTGGATGGCTTGGGGTGTACTATTGAATTCAATATGCCACTGCCATTGACGACGGATAGTCCGGCGCGGATCCCACATTTATTGCTGTTTGACAACCAAATTGCGAACTTAACTGAACGGGCTCAAAATGTCGCATCGTTGGCCGAGAATGTCGTTAAATGCTCCGACCTTGCCGAGCTGACAATGAAAAGCAATCAGTATGCTTATGACATTACGCTGATCATGTTACCGGAACCGGCTGAACTCTCAAAATGGCGGGATTTGCTGCAAAATTTAACTAAGCGCTCACAGGTGCTCTGCTATGCGGCATCTGGGCAGGTAGCGATGTGGTCTGAAGCATTACAGCTTGACGTGCATACCACACCGTTTTGTTTGGCGCATCTGCAGGCTGCTAAGCGGGCTGAGGCTGAGCATCCCAGCTTGCTGGTGGTAGATGACAATCCAACGAATATTGCCTTCGTGCAAGTGTTGCTCAAAGCGCAGCCGGTAAAGCTGTATACCGCAAGCTGTGGTCTTGATGCACTAAAATTATGCCGGCAGCAGCATATTGACGTGATTCTGCTGGATATACAGCTGCCAGATATTGCCGGTACAGAGGTTGCCAGACAGTTGAGGCAATTAGCGGATTACCAGCATACGCCAATCCTTGCCTTTACAGCTCATGCGCTGGACGATGAAGTAAAGGCTTTTCGTCAGGCAGGGATGGATGATGTGATTTTTAAACCGTTAGAAGTGGCTAAACTGGAGCAAATATTGCGGTGGTGTTCAGTTGGAAAAACTGATGACATCAACCAGTAATTGCTTCAGTGAATCCAGATAGGGTTGATTGGTTTGTGTTGCCAATAGCGGTAATAATTCTGCACCACTGGTTGTATATTTATAGTACTGCAGCACGACATCCTTACTGATGATGGTGCCGCTTAAATTCATTGGTTGATAATGCCACAGTAGTGTTTGGCCAGCGGGCAGTTCTCCGCTTTCTATTTCAGAACTGTGCAGTAAGCCTATATCTATTAACGTCAGGATTTGCGGGTAAGATAAACCAAATTGGTTCAGGTTTAAAACCGCCCTACTGCGGCCTGTCAACAGGCGCCATAGTGATGGCCGGCGTATATAGCCAAAATAGATCCGGGCATTCTGATCCTGGCGGGTGCGACAACTTAAGTTTGCTGCTTGTTGTAGCGCTAATGCTTCTTTGTAGCTCATACGTTTTAGCGTATGTAAGGTCTTAAGCGCAAACTTTCCCGGGCTGGCAATTTCGCCAGCCAGGATCTTAGCCCATAGCTGTTGCATACTATTGTTCGAAATATCCAGAATGAGATCACAAAATTGCTGGAACCAATCGGGATCAATATCTTGCGCGGATATGTGCTCAGGACAGTACTCTAATGCCAGCGCCATAATACGTTCCAGATTGAACTGCTGCCTCTCGCGTTGCATTTGTATACGCCGCTCTGCGCGCTGAGCCAGTGTCAGGCCAGTATTGCTTACGGTCGCACCGGAACGGGCAGCCAATTGTTGATGTTTGTCGCCAAAATCAGCTGATACTGTTGAAGTGTCTGCAGCGGGCGCTTCGTTGGCCAGCACACTAGCTGAGCCAAACTGCGCCCGGGCAAGTTGCAACAACCGCTGCTGACCGCTTAGAGAGTGGACTTTCGCCATAGCTATTTGCATCCGCTTGGTGTGGATATTATCCATCTTGGCATCTCAAAAATTTTGCAGCAAGTTCACTGCTATGCTTTGCGCAAAATAAAATCTGGTATAACTTACGCTTATACTTATTAAACATGTATATTTAAGTGTAATCATTCAATAAGGCTGAATAATGGTGTCAAAAGAAACAGATGAAGATTTTCTGTTTTTAGCAGAAGACGAACCAACGGCGTATGTTAAGGAACAGACGCTGGGGGAATGGCACCTTTTGATCGTCGATGATGATGAAGAAATCCATACCGTCACGAAGCTGGCATTAAGTGACCTCACTGTTATGGGCAAGCAGCTGGTATTTCATCATGCCTATTCGGGTAAGCAAGCCGTTGAATTTTTGAAACAGCATCCGCAAACCGCTCTTGTGTTACTGGATGTGGTGATGGAGTCCGATGATGCTGGTCTCAAGGTTGTGCAGCAGATCCGCGATGACCTGGGAATGGACGAAATTCGCATCGTTTTGCGAACCGGTCAGCCTGGGTATGCACCTGAAGAAAATGTTATTAAAGAATATGATATTAATGATTACAAAACTAAGACCGAGCTGACGCGGAGTAAGCTGGTAACGTCAATCATTTCTTCTTTACGGTCGTATCAACAAATCCGCACGATAAACCAGAGCCGTAGGGGCTTACAAAAGATTATCAATGCTGGCGCCAATCTGCTTGAACAACACTCTTTGCATGAGTTCTCAGAAGGTGTCGTGACACAGATATCCTCACTAATCGGGTTACATGCGGAGGGCGTGCTCTGTGCGCAAATTGAGGATGATGGCAGTGCCAGCGAAAATATTTATGTGCTCGGCGCCGCCGGACATTATGCTCCCTATATAAAATGTCAGTTAGAGCGACTGGATAATCCGCGCATTGTTAGTCAGATCACCCAATGTTTACAGACACGCCAGCACTTATTTACTGACCTCGATACGGTGTTGTATTTGGGCAATGAAACGCATTGTGCAGCAGTTTATATCGAAACAAACCGACCAATAGAAGCACTTGATAAGCAGCTGATAGAGGTGTTTCTTAGCAATATCTCAATCGGTTACGAAAACGTCACATTGTTTCAGCAGCTGAAACATGCCGCTTATATCGATACTTTAACCAAAACGCCAAACCGCAATGAGTTTATTCAGATTTTACAGGACACACGTCGCTACGAAGCTGCTGGCAATGTCGCTGTACTGATAGATATTGACCATTTTTCGGATGTAAACGACGGACTGGGGCAAGATGTCGGCAACGAGCTATTGGTGGCAGTAACATTCCGCTTGATAGCACATTTTGGTGTGTCCGCTCAGCTGGGACGAATTGGTGCCGATGTGTTTGGTTTGGTTGGTCCGGAAAGTGAATTAACCCCTGAGCGTTTGCAGGCGGTTTTCGCGGAACCTTTTCATGCCTCTGAACATGCGTTACAGGTGAATGCCAGTTTTGGTTTGTGCCGACTGACTGATAGTGCCGAGCAAGGGTTAACGATTCTAAAGCATGTTTATATCGCTTTAAATAAGGCTAAAAAGCAGTTAGGCGCGAATTTTCAGTTTTATCAGGCAGATATGGAAGAAGAAATGGCTGAGCGGCTGGCTATGTTACGTATGCTGCGACAGGATTTTGCCCATGACCGGCTGGAGTTATGGTATCAGCCCCAGATGTCCCTGCATGATAAACGCGTGGTAGGAATGGAAGCCTTATTACGTTGGCCTCAGGCAAACGGCCAGTATGTTTCGCCAGCAGTTTTTATTCCGTTGGCTGAATATTCCGGACTGATAGTTGAAATTGGCAGCTGGGTGCTTGAACAGGCATGCATGCAAATTAAACAACTTGAGACACTGGGTTACAGCGGATTGAGGATCGCAGTCAACGTGTCTATGCCCCAGTTCAGGCATCATGGTTTTGTGCAATCTGTTATAGATTGTGTGCGCCGGCATCAGATCAACCCACAATTGCTTGAGCTGGAAATTACCGAATCTGTGGTGATGGATGAGCCGAAAATCGTGATAGAAGCACTGCACAAACTAAAGGATTTTGGTATTAAGGTTGCAATCGATGATTTTGGTATCGGATTTTCGTCGCTGAGTTATCTGCAGCAGTTACCATTAGATCGTATCAAGGTTGATCGGGCGTTTATTAACGATATTAATCAGATTACAGGTGGGGTGATTGCCGAAACAATCATTAACCTGGGTAAAAGACTGAGTTTGTTTACTATTGCTGAAGGTGTTGAAACTGAAGAGCAGGAATTGGCTGTAACAGCCATGGGGTGCGATGAGGTACAAGGCTTTTTGTATGCTAAGCCGATGCCACCGGCAGAGTTACTACAGTACTTGAAACAGCAGTAAAGTCTCAACCGGTCATCGTTAGGCTAACAAGCACATTTCTGTCAGTCGATAAAATTATTGTGGTGCGGATACCGCAGGCGCGGTAAATCCGGCCGCAATTACGTCATGATTTTGCGGTAACAGTTGGGAAATTCCTACCAGGGTTATTCCCTGTTGTTGCAGTTTCGGTAGTTGTTTGCGTAGAAAATTATAAGTTTCTGGGTAAGGGTGCGCTATAGCAATCGCCGTTTGGCGCTTTCTGGCAATGCGAAGTAGGGTATCAAACTGCTTGGCAATGGCAGCTTCGTTTTGTTCGTTATCGAGAAATACCTGCCGGCTTAGGTTGGTGACGCCAAACTGATGGGCATATTTTCCTGCCTGACTGTGGGCAGTGGTCACACTATCAACGAAGAATAAATGGCGTTTACTCAGATACTCCATGATCCAGGCCATTGGTTGATCCAGCTCGGTATATAAACTGCCCATATGATTATTAATACCAATAGCGTAGGGGATATCAGCCAGAGCAGCTTGCAAGGTTTGCTGCACCTGTTGTTTGGACATGTCACCGGTTAGTGCGCCAGGCCCTGGGGTCCTGCCATTACTCGCTTGCATGGGCATGTGTAGCATGACATCTTTTTGTAACTGAAAGGCATGGCGTGCCGCACGCTGACCGTAGGGGGTATGTGGCAGCACTGCAAAGGTCAGCGGAAATGGCAGTTCTATTAGTTTTAGATCGGCTCTCTGGTAGCCAATATCATCAATAATGATGGCAATGCGTGGTGTGTCGTTTGCCGCTTGTACTGTTATGCACAACAGTGCGCAGCAGATTATCAGTAGTCGTTGCACGGTATTATTATTCTCTTTGGTGCCGTTTGCAGCTTCGCAAATCCTTTAAAAAAGTATAAGCGCAACCGCAACCCATTACATTAAATTTTTAACGTTGTGCCTGTGTCAGCCACAACAGAGGATTTACTGCCTCACCTTTATTACGGATTTCAAAGTAAAGCCCTGCCGAGGCCTGACCTCCGCTCATGCCTGCCAATGCTATTGTTTCACCTGCATTGATGCGGGCACCGGGTTGTTTTATTAAGTTTTGGTTGTGGCCATAAAGGCTCATAAAACCGTCGCCATGATCCAGTACTATGACCCAGCCATAACCTTTTAACCAGTCGGCATAAATAACCTGGCCATCGGCGACAGCTTTAACCGCATCACCTTCGCTGCCGCGAATTAAAATGCCGCGTGACGAGATCCCACCCTGACGATTTTCGCCAAACCGTTGTAATAAACTGCCTTGCAACGGCCAGTTCAGCTTGCCTCTGTTTTTCGTTAATCCGGCTAGCTCACGGGTTTGCTGAGCACGCTTTCGCAGCTGCTCTAACGTAACTTGTAAGCTGGTTTCATTTTGGCGCAAGTAGTCTAACTGACGACCTTGTTGTTGCAATGTGTCCTGTAAGCGGGAAACCGCCAGTTGCTGCTCTTTTTTCGCTGCAGTTAGCTGTTGTTGTTGTTGCTGCAGTTTACTTAATGTCGTTATCAGCTGTTGTTGCTTTTGTGCTAGTTCGGCCAGCACTTGTTGCAGTTGGTTAATGGTTTGGTTTAACGCTGTCAGCTGTTTTACTCTGGCGCGATTGAAATATTGGTAATAGCTTAATACGCGCTCCAGTTTACCGGTATCTTGCTGATTTAGCAGCATTCTACTGTAGTCATGCTGCCCAAGTGTATAAGCACTTTTTAGCTGAGATGCCAGTAATGACTGCTGTGTGGCTAGTTTTTGCTCAAGTTCACTCTGTTGTTCCGTCAGCTGCTGCTCGCGGGCCGACAGCTCTTGCCTGTCCTGCTCGGTTTGACGCAGGGCGGTAGATGCTTCGGCTAAGGCCCGATCCGACTGCTGCAATTTTTGCTCAGCCTGCTCCAGTTGCTTCTGCTGCTGTTTAACCTGCTGCTCAGTTAGCTGAATTTGCTGTTTCAGCTCGGCGAGTTCCTGCTCCTGTTGCTGTTGCGCCCCCCCCGGGGACGCAAACAAACACAGCAGCCAGACCGCACTTTGGCACGCTAACTTTAGTCGGGATAGCAACATTTATTGCGGCTGCATCAGGATTTTACCAGTCATTTCAGAGGGTATTGGCATGCCCATCAAGTGCAACATAGTGGGGGCGATATCACTGAGAATACCACCAGCAGTAACTGCGGCCGGCCGGCCAACATAGATCAGTGGTACCGGGCCACTGGTATGGGCTGTGTGTGCTTGACCAGAATCAGTATCGAGCATCATTTCGGCATTGCCGTGATCGGCGGTGATTAGGCATTCACCGTCGACTTCGCGCAAGGCGGCCACAACACGACCGATGCAATGATCTACGGCTTCAACGGCTTTAATGGCCGCAGCCATGACACCGGTGTGCCCCACCATGTCGCCATTGGGATAATTACAAATTATCACATCAAACTTGTCACTGTGGATTGCTTCAACAAGCTTGTCTGTAAGCTCGGCTGAGTTCATCTCTGGCTGCAGGTCATACGTTGCCACTTTAGGTGAGTCCACCAGAATGCGCTGCTCGCCTTCAAACAATTCTTCCCGACCGCCGCTGAAAAAGAACGTCACATGTGCGTATTTCTCCGTCTCGGAAATACGTAACTGTGTTTTGTTGTGCTTGGCCAGCCATTCTCCCAGCACGTTATTCAAACTCTCCGGTGGGTACGCGCATGGCGCATTAATATCGGCAGCGTATTCAGTCAGCATAACAAAGCTGCTAAGTGCTGGCCGGTGTTGGCGAGTGAAGCCATCAAAGTCGTCATTGATAAAGGCACGGCTAAACTGACGGGCCCGGTCGGCGCGGAAGTTCATAAAAATCAGCGCGTCGCCGTCTTGCATCTGTATTGGTTTACCGTCGGCCGGAACAATGGCCGTGGCTTTAACAAATTCATCATTTTCATCGCGCTGGTATGCCATATCCAAAGCCTGCAAAGCATCTTTGGCCTGATAGTCAGCACTGCCAAGAGTTAACAAGTCATACGCTTGTTGCACCCGATCCCAGCGCTTGTCACGGTCCATAGCGTAATAGCGGCCAATGACCGACGCAATTTGCCCACTGCCGGTGCGGTTAAAGTGTGCCTGAATTTTTTCCAGCGAAGCCTTTGCGCTACGTGGTGGTGTGTCCCGTCCGTCCAGAAACGCATGCAGATATATCGGGCCAGCCGCTTGTTTTTCTGCCAGCTCAATCATTGCTAACAGGTGATCTTCATGGCTGTGTACACCGCCGGGCGATAACAAGCCCATGATGTGAACCGCTTTATGCTGCTGCTTTGCTTTCACTACCGCATCGAGCAATACTGGATTCGTGAAAAAATCACCGTCACTGATGGCTTTGGTTATACGGGTGAAATCCTGATAAACGACCCGGCCAGAACCCAGATTCACATGACCGACTTCGGAGTTACCCATTTGTCCGTCGGGTAGGCCAACATCAAGGCCAGAACCAGAAATTAAGCTGTGGGGACAGCTCTGCCACAGGCTATCCATTACCGGAGTATTAGCCTGTGCAATTGCATTGTTGTTAACTTCTTCCCGATAGCCCCAGCCATCCAGAATTAATAACACCAAAGGTTTTTTGCAACTGGTCATAAAAACTCCGTAGCTAAGCGAGAACGAAAAAGTGAGCAGCTATCTTACCGAAATTTGGATAATTCTCCAGCCTTGTTATCAGGGAGAGGAGGCGTTAGTGCTGCATTCTGTGATCAAACTGAGTATACTCGGCGCTGATTATTTTCGGCTATAAGCAGAGTGAATATGCAGCAGTATATCGAGTTTGTAACAAATCATCCGATTTTAAGCGCCGTGTGGCTGGTACTATTTGTCATGTTAATTGCCAGCTGGCTTAAATCTCAGTTCTCAACAGTGAAGCAGTTAAACCCTACCGAGCTGACACTGCAGGTGAACCGGCACAATGCTATAGTGGTGGATATCCGGCCAGAAGCTGACTTTAACAAAGGCCATATTACCGCCGCGCGCAATCTGGTGTTGGCTGACATTGAAAAACAGCAACTGGCTGGGCTTGAAAAGCATAAAGCAGAACCCATTATCTTAGTATGTCAGGCAGGTATGACGGCACAAAAAGCCGCAGCAAGCTTGTTAAAACAGGGGTTCAGTAGTGTGTCTGTGCTACAGGGCGGCATGGGAAGCTGGACCGGAGCCAGTTTACCGGTGGTAAAGTCAAAGAGGTAACTATGTCGCAAGTGACTATTTACACCAAAGCATATTGTCCTTATTGTGTTCGCGCAAAGTCCGTGCTGGACAAGAAGGGCGTGCGTTATCAGGAACTGCGTATCGATGATCAGCCAGAGCTGCGCCCCCAGATGATCGAGCGAGCCGGAGGCCGCAGCACAGTGCCGCAGATTTTTATCGGCACACGCCATATTGGTGGTTGTGACGATATGCTATCTCTGGATGCCAGTGGACAACTTGATCCTTTATTAAACTTATAAACACAGTAGGAATTATCATGGCCGAACAACAAGCAAACGGCGTTGCAACTGAGCAGCAGGGTTTACAATTTGCAATTCAGCGTATTTTTGTCAAGGATATCTCTTTTGAAGCGCCGAATGCTCCGGCAATTTTTCGCAAAGAATGGAAGCCGGAAGTTAAACTGGATCTGGATACCCGCAGTGAAAAGCTGGAAGAAAATGTATACCAGGTTGTATTGTCACTAACCGTTACAACCACGGTTGAAGGTGAAACTGCATTTTTATGTGAAGTTCAGCAGGCTGGTATTTTCTCGATAGGACCATTGGAAGATGCGCAAATGGCGCACATGCTGGCTTCATTCTGTCCTAATGCGTTGTTCCCTTATGCACGTGAGGCAGTATCTAATCTGGTAAACCGTGGTACCTTCCCGCAGTTAAATCTGGCGCCGGTTAACTTCGATGCTTTGTTTGCGCAATATGTGCAAAAGCGTCAGGCCGAAGCGCAGGCTGTCAAGGCAGACGCGTAGATAATGCTGTCTTCAGCTATTGCTGTAATAGGGGCGGGGTCTTATGGTACCGCCCTTGCTATTTGTCTTGCACGGAATGGTAACTCTATCAGTTTGTGGGGACGAAACGCGCAGGATATGGCGCAGATAGCCCAGCAGCGTTTGAACCAGAAATATCTGCCTGATATTCGTTTACCCGATACCTTACAGGTGACTGCGGATTTAGCCGAAGCGGCGGGCAGTAGCAGAGATATTCTGTTAGTCGTGCCTAGTCATGCCTTTGCTGAAACCTTGCAACAAATTAAACCGTTTCTGCACTCAGATGCTCGCGTAGCCTGGGCGACAAAAGGGTTGGAGCCGGAAACGGGACGTCTGCTACAAGATGTTGCACGCGATATTCTTGGCGAAAAGGTATCACTGGCCGTGTTCTCCGGCCCCACTTTTGCAAAGGAAATGGCGCTGGGTATGCCCACTGCAATATCTCTGTCATCGACCGATGCAGAGTTTATCGCGCAGTTGTCTGATCTGTTGCACTGCGCCAAAAGCTTCCGGGTATATACCAATACTGACTTTATTGGTGTACAGCTTGGCGGGGCGGTTAAAAACGTTATTGCGATTGGCGCTGGTATGGCTGATGGCATTGGATTCGGCGCTAACGCCCGTACTGCTTTGATCACACGTGGATTAACTGAAATGTGTCGTCTGGGGTGTGCGCTGGGAGCCAAAAAAGACACCTTTATGGGTATGGCCGGCTTGGGTGATTTAGTCCTTACTTGCACTGATAACCAGTCACGAAACCGTCGCTTTGGATTGTTGCTGGGGCAAGGAAAGCCGGTTGAAGAGGCGATTCAAAGTATTGGTCAGGTCGTTGAGGGTTATCGCAATGCCAAAGAAGTGTTTAATCTGGCGCAGCGTGTAGGCGTTGAAATGCCAATAACCGAACAAATTTATCAAGTGTTGTATCAGGGTAAAGATGCCAAGCTTGCCGCTTTGGATTTACTCGGACGGGAAAAACGTGATGAGGTCAGCTGATTTAGCTAACCTCTTTGCGTAACAGTTTATTCTCTTTTGCCAGTAACGCTGGTATCTCAGTTGCGGGTAAGGCTTTACTAAACAAATGGCCCTGTAAAATATCACAGCCCATGACATGAAGTAGATAAGCCTGCATTTCATTCTCAATACCGGTCGCAATGACATCTAATTGCAGATAAGACGCCAGACGAATGAGGCTGGCGGTAATATTGCGTTGCTGTTCATTGTGCTCCATATCTTTAATGAAACCCGGTGCAATTTTGAGGTTATGTAACGGAAATCTCCGTAATGCAGACAGCGATGAGACGCCTGCGCCAAAATTGTCCAGTGTCAGATGAAAGCCTATCGTGGTCAATTGTTGTAACGATGCTGCGGTATCTGGCGTCGGGTGAAGCAAGATATCCTCGTGCAATTCCAATTCAAATTGATCTGCACTCAAGCCGGTGCGTTCCAGCTCTGTTGTTAAGCGGGCGGCAAAATCAGCTTGATGAAAGCTTAAGCTCGACACATTTAATGATATCCGGCCCCGGTTAATGCCGGTTTTTAACCAATATTGTAATTGTTCACAGCACTTTTTAAATGTGAGCTGTTCCAGCTCGATAAGCATGCCGGTTTCATCTGCCAGGCTGAGAAAGTGCTGTGGTAGCAAAATACCCCGTTTGGGACTATGCCAGCGTAATAAAGCTTCATAGCCAATTACACGGTTACTGCTAATGCTAACACGTGGCTGATAGTAAACATCAAACTCGCCTTGCACTAAGGCTTTTCGCAACTCAGTTTCCAGGGTTAAGTATTCTGGCGTACGTTGCTGGATTCGCGAGTTAGCAAACATCAGATGGTTGTGGCCAAGTCTGCTGGCATTTTGCAGTGCAGTCGTGGCGGCGAAGAGCAGCTCAGCAGGCTGCTGCCCATCCAATGGATAAACACTGATACTGATTATGGTTTGCAGGGCTACTTTTTTTTCTGACGGGGCTAGCAGTTTTGGTATCTCCTGTAGCTTGTGCGCCAGCCGGTTCAGCTTGACCTCGAATTGACCATCACATAAATGTGGTGGCACTATCAAGGCAAATGTATCGTTGTCATGCCTCGCTAATACATAGCCGTTACCAATCAGCTGTTGCAGGGCACTGCTAAGCGCAGGTATTTTGTCTTGCAAATTGCCCTGTGGCTTGGCAGTGTCAGGGCTGATGAGTTGATTGAACTTTAATAATATCAGTGCAAAGTTCGGGTACTGTGGGCTACATAGTGTAATAAATGTCTTAAGGTAATCTGATAACAAGGCGCTATTTAGCAGGCCGGTCTGACTATCGCGCATATATGCGTCTTGAGTTTGCTGCTGCAGTTGTTTGAGCGTATTAATATTGCGGCCAATTAACATATATCTTTGGGCCGCATTATCCAGCCTTGTGATACTTACCGCTAAAGCCAGCCGATCCTTTTGCTCTGATATTTGCAGCCACGCCTCACCAGACCAGTTGGCTTGCAAGTCGGGCAAGGGCAACAAAGGTTGTGAACCTTGCTGGTCAACGTACAGTGGTAAAGAATCTGTGGCATGGTGACCTGCCAGCATGCTGCTGGACGCCAGAGCCGGATTAATATAGCTAGGCTGCAGGTTGTGGTCGAGTATCGCAATTATATCGTCAGAATGTTGCAGCAAGCCCTGTAATAGTTGCTGTTGATCGGACAGTTGCCGCCCACGCTGGTGTAATTTCCAGCTGTAAAAGACCAACGCTACCACCAGCAGCAGTAGCATTGTCATCGGCAACAATGACACCCAGCTGGTCAAGTCATTTGCCAGCAGAGGGAGGGGCGATAGTGGCACAGCAATAAGCAGCCAACGTACAGATGGCATAGATTCGACGTCCTTGTAATCGAGCTTTACGTCGTTAAATATAGCTGTACTACAACGATATATGCAAATGCCAACCTTTGATGTCAGGCTCTGGCACCGGCATAATCCAGCTGACGCCATGATTCATAAACAAAAACTGCTACGGCATTCGATAAGTTCATAGAGCGGCTATCAGCGGTCATGGGTATGCGTAACCAATGCGAATCAGGCATTTGCTGCAATATATTCAACGGTAAGCCGCGACTTTCCGGGCCAAAAATAAGAGCGTCATTGGGTTGGTAATGTGCCTCGCTATGTCGGGTACTGCCTTTTGTTGTACAGGCAAACATCCGCGGCGGAGCCACATTGGTTACAAAGGTATTGAAATCAGCGTGGCGTTGCACCTGGGCAAACTCGTGATAGTCCAACCCGGCGCGTTTTATGCGTTTGTCATCCCAGGCAAACCCCATAGGTTCGATCAAATGTAACTTATAGCCGGTATTTGCACACAGGCGGATAATGTTGCCGGTATTGGGCGGGATTTCAGGTTCAAATAGTACGATATGCAGCATAGATTACTCCGGTTCAGCTCTGGCGTAGTGTATCAAATCACTTAGCCGGTGGCAGCGTGGCAAGGAAACTATTAATGGCATTGAATGCCTGCTGTCTGATGCTGTCCTGTTCCATAAAAATTTCATGCCTGGCCCCACTGAGCGTGACCCGTTGATGTATGACCCCGCTATCGATCTGTTGAAACCAACAGTTTTGAGCGTGATTACTGACCACCTTGTCAGCGCTGGCCTGCAGCAACAACACCGGCGTATGCCATTTTGCCGCTTCCCGTTGTAACTTGCGCATTGCATGTATTGCAGCGTGCAGCCAGTGAGATGTTACACCGCCTAGTTGAGACTGTGGTTGTTCGCGGTATAGCTGATGCAGCCAACTGAAGCGTTCCTCGCAACTGGTTAGCGGATTATTATTAAATATTTTTTCCTGGTAATTGCGTTGTCCGGGAAAATACCATGGCACTTGGCTTACGTACCGGTTCACAGCGCCAAATGCCAATGCCAACGGCTCGACGATACTGGCAGGGACCAAGCCAGTGTAAATACCAAACATAGGAGACGCCATAATCGCAGCCCGAAAGGGGTGTGGCTGCTGCATATAACCGGCCAGAATGGCGCAGCCCATTGAATGTCCCAATGCGATATGGTTGTGATGTTTATGTGGTAGTACTATGTGTTCGACAAATTGCGTCAGATCTTGCTGATATAAACTGAAGTCTGCAACATAGCCTTTGTGTGGGTTCGTCAACTCGCGTTGGGACAAGCCTTGGCCACGGTGATCGAGCAAAAACACGCTATAACCCGCCTGAACCAGGTCGTAACACAGCTCAGCATATTTCAGTGCCATTTCGACCCGCCCGCTGCTAATGACGACGGCATTACGCGCACCGGGAACCAAATGAAAATAGTAGCGCAGTTGCAGGCTATCTGTACTGGTTAACACGCCGGACTGCATTTGGTGCCAAAACGGTTTTAACCGGCTTTGCCAGTGATCTGCCAAATTCACAGCAGTGTTTTGTGGTTGCAGCGCGGGGAACGCTGTTGCGGTCGTGGTCAAAAGCAAAAACCTATGTCGTTATTGAAGTGGCTAGTTTAACGGTAACCGCAAACTGATACAAAGTCCGCCGCTAGCCTGGTTACGGGCTGTTACTTCGCCGCCATGCTGTCGAATGACTTGAGCAACTATCGCCAGGCCAAGCCCAGTACCGCCCGTAGAACTAGTGCGGCTGTCAGATATACGATAGAACGGCTCGAAGACCGCATCCAGTTTGTCAGTGCTGATCCCCGGCCCCTGATCAGAAATTTCTATCAGCAGTTGCTGGGGTTGCTGCAGCAGCAGGCAATTAATGTGGCCTTGTCGCGGGCTGTACTTGATGGCATTTCGCAACACGTTTTCGATCGCCCGTGCCAGCAAATGGCTGTCGGCGTTGATTGGTAGCAGGTCGGGGGCGCGTAAACTGATGGTTTGCTGCTTCGCATCGGCTTCGACCCTGTTAACATCAATGATTTCTTTAAACAGTTCAGTCAGGTCAAAGCTGTGTTTGTTTAACTGGTACTGGCCAGCATCGAGTTTGCTAAAGGTAAGTAACTCATCAAGCATGGCGTCCAGTCTGTCAAGTTCTTGTTTTAATCTGGGTAGTTGCTCAAAATTTTGCTGGCGCTCAGTCAGCCCAAGTGCAAGGTGCGCACGGGCCAGCGGTGAGCGCAATTCATGTGAAATATCGCGCAATAGCCGTTGTTGATTGCTCAGCAGCGCACTAATCCGCTCTGCCATGGTGTTAAAACTGTGGCCAAGCTGACCGAGTTCATCTTTACGTTTGCTCAGGCTGGTGACTCTGCTATCGAGTGCACCGTCGGCAAACTGTAAGTTACGTTGTAGCAATTCGCGCAGCGGGCGTGAAATAGATATCGCCAGCACAAAGCTGGCAAAAGCTGAAATGAGTAGGGTCAGTAACAGTAAAACATGCCGTGGCATGTCGTTAAAACGCCACCAGGGCTGAGGTGGCCGCTCTCGCTTTTGATATAGCGCCAGTGACTCAGCGCCAATTTGCACAACAAACGGGCCTGCCAGTGAAATATTGTTATGTTTTAGCCAGCGAGGGCGGGAAAGTTGTGAAAGTTCAGTTAGCCAGTTTGGGTCGAAACTTGGTGGTAATAGTGCGGGAGTGAGTAGCCTGTTGGTGTTGTTATTAACCACTAACCAGCTGTCCGGTCGGTGTTGTTGTAATCTGGCAAGGAGTTCAGCAACACTGGGGCTGTTCGCCAGGGGGCTGAGTTGTTTATGTATTTGCTGCGCTATATTCGGTGGCAGACGGCGGATTTCGGTTTGTTCGAATAGGGCGCGCGACAGCGTTAACGTGGCAAATACAGCCGTGACCAGAACCAGCCAAAACCAGAGAAATATCCGGCCGGCTAAATAATTGACCGGATTTAGTTTTGCCAGCCAGCTCATACGTCACCCGTTAAAAATAAATAGCCGCTACCGCGCAGTGTCTGAATTTTTTCACCGTCACTAAACGGAGCAATTTTTTTGCGAATATTGCTGATATGCATATCCAGACTCCGGTCATACATTTGCAGCCGTTTCCCTAGCACTTGCCGACTCAGCTCGTCTTTGCTGACAACTTCACCTGCCCGTCGCATCAACAGTTCAAGCAGCTGGAATTCGGTGGCTGTCAGGTTGATTAACTGTGCATTGCAACTTAGTTGGCGATTATGTGGATTAAGCAGCAGACCATTTTGCTGTAGAATGCTGTTGGAGTCGGGCGGCGGTGTGCGTGTCAGCTCAACCCGGCGTAAAATAGCCTTTATTCTTGCAACCAGTTCGCGCGGATTAAATGGTTTTGCCAGATAATCATCGGCCCCCAGTTCCAGACCGACAATCCGATCAACATCATCGCCGCGTGCTGTCAGCATCAACACCGGACAGTAGCTGCCGCTGCGCAACGCTTTTAATACCGACAAACCGTCCATTCCCGGTAACATGACATCGAGTAATACCAGATCGTAATCGCCGCTTTCAGCCAGCTTAAGTCCATGCTGTCCGTCGTGAGCGGCGCTAAACTGATAGCCATCCAGCGCCAGATACTCTGCGACCAGCTCACACAGCCCGGTGTCGTCATCTATCATCAGAATTGCAGGCATCAATAACTACTCCTTCTTTGTTTTGAGTTTACCTAATGTCAGTGCCTCGCAATATAGCTTTACAGAATCTTTACCCGGCGTTTGCGCTGCTTTGCATTGGTTGCTTTACGCTTAGGCTGTCTTTATTGAGGAGAGTATCTGATGAAAATAGCCAAATTGATTATTGCTTTAGGTTTAGTGACAACATGCAGCCTGTCAGGTTTTGCATTTGCCCATGATAATAACCATGACCGTCACGG
>JBFKFH010000001.1:0-44698 GCA_041618685.1 Rheinheimera sp. | reverse complement strand
CTTTATTAGGGCAGCTGGGTATGCAGGCACTGGCTGCGGTGCCTGCCAGTCAATTATGGCTGTACTCTGCGTTATTGCTACTGTTATCTGCAGCCTGTTACCGGCCTTTAGCTGCGTTAGCCCGACGGCTGATCTACCCAGGGGTGCAATTAAATGAGTCGTTGCTGGCGCATTGGCGGTCGCAACTGCAGCAATGTAACAGCTGGGAAGACCTGGCGGCATTAGCTGGGCGGCTGTTGTCCGGTCAGCTGCGTCAGCACGTTACTGTCAGCCTGGGGCGGGCAGACCCACCAAACGGCGGTTTACAGATCCAGTGTTTGCGCGACGAGCAGGGCTGGTATTATCAGCTGCGCGGCTGGGAAGATGTTACGCCGGGCTATCGGCTGCAGGGCGAGGTATTTGCTGCCTTGCTGCTAAGTAACTGCCGCATTCTTGAACAGTCATTGAAACTGGCCGAAGCTGAGCGTAAGCGGCTTGATCAACAGCATTTGGTTGAACTGGGCGCGCTTTCGGCGGCAATGGCACACGAATTACGCAACCCGTTGAATATTATTGCGATGGCGGCGGCGACAACCGCCGCGGATACCCGTCAGCATATACAGCAGCAATTAAAGCGCGCCGACCGCCTGATTGTTGACCTGCTAAGTTATTCCGGTCAGCTGCAGTTACAGCGCAGCAGTGTGCAGCTTAAACCATTACTGCAAAGTGTGCTGAATCAGCAAAACTGGCAGGGGGTGGCTTATCAGCTGGCGGTGCCTGAGCAGTTGCAGTTGTATGTTGATAGCTACCGGCTGCAACAGGTGCTGATTAACCTGATAGACAACGCACTGGCTTTTTGCCGTAACCAGCCCGATGCCTGCATTCAACTTGCTGCGCATAGCGACCCCAGCGGCGTGTATTTATATGTCCACAACAACGGCCCGGCGATCCCGCCTGAGCAGCGTGCCAGCCTGTTTCAGCCCTTTGTCAGTAAACGTACCGGTGGCAGTGGTCTTGGCCTGGCAATTGTACGACGCATAATGCAGGCACACGACGGAGTTGTCCGCCACCGCACCGATCTTGGCTGGCCGGTCAGCTTTGAGTTGCAGTTTAACCACAGTCTACAGGACAGCACAGATGAGTAATGGCAGGATTTTGTTAGTCGATGATGAGCCGGCATTTCGTCAGTTGGCGCAAAGCTGGCTCACGCAAAGTGGGTATCAGGTGGAAACGGCTGCTGATTTAGCTGGCGCCCGGGATCAGCTGAGCCGATTTAATGCAGATTTGATCCTGCTTGATTTGTCATTGCCTCCCGAGTTTGAGCCCCAGCATACACTGCAGGCGCTGGCAGAATTTAACAGCCGGCCGGTGATTATTCTTACCGGCCATGCCGAGCGGCAACTGGCGCTGGATGCCATTGCATTAGGTGCCTGGGACTTTATCGCCAAACCGGTCGACCCTGACTTGCTGGCCGTGGTAATTAAGCGGGCGTTAAATAAGCACCAGCTGGACACAGAGCTGAAGCAGCTAAAGCAGCATCACAGTGGAGGCTTACAACGGCTGATTGGCGTATCGGCGTCGGTAGAAGCGATGCGCACGTTAATTCAGCGCATTGCTCCTACTGACGTGAGGGTGCTGGTTACCGGCCCGTCGGGTACCGGCAAAGAGGTAGTGTCACGCGCATTGCACGAGCTAAGCCAGCGTGCTGCACGTCCTTTTGTTTCAGTGCACTGCGGGGCGATACCGGCAGACTTATTGGAAAGTGAGCTATTCGGTTATGTAAAGGGTGCTTTTACCGGGGCGGATAAAGACCGGCCCGGCTTGTTGAAGCTAGCTGATCAGGGCACATTATTTTTAGATGAAATTGGCGAGATGCCGCTGCCAATGCAGGTGAAATTACTGCGGGTATTGCAAGAAGGTACGTTCTTCCCGGTTGGTGGGCGCCAGCAGCAAAAAATTGATGTCAGGCTCATCTCTGCCACTAATGCCAATCTGCCGGCATTGGTAAAAGCCGGCCAGTTTCGTGAAGACCTGTATTACAGAATTAAAGGCATCACGCTGGAAACAACCGCACTGGCCGAACGACGGCAGGACATACCGCTATTACTGCAATTTTTTCTTGAGCAGCTGACCCGGCAACAAGATCAGGCATTGCGATTGGACAGCACGGCGTTAAGCTGGTTTTTACACCGTGACTGGCCGGGCAATATTCGCGAATTGAAAAATACGCTGGAAAGTGTTGCTGCGGTGGCGCAGGGCGGCGTGATCAGCATGGCCGACATCAGTTTGCTGCATCCGGAGGCGGTCGCGACCCTGTCTGAACTGCCGGCTCAGGCAGAACATGACAGCTTACAGCTAGACGTTGCAGTGCAGGCCCTGGAAATCCGACTGATTAAACAGGCACTGGCACAAACCGGCGGTAATAAAAGCCAGGCTGCCCGGCTGTTGGGCTTATCGCGCCAGGGGCTGATAAAGAAAATTGACCGTTATCGACTCTCAGTCTAAGGTAGGGTTAACCCTAAGGAGACAGTAAATGAAAGCAGTAGGTTATCAACAGTCATTACCCGCCACAGATGCTCTGGCGTTGCAGGATATTGACCTGCCTGAGCCCGTGGCCAGCGGGCGTGATATTTTAGTACGGGTGGCTGCGGTATCTGTTAACCCGGTTGATACCAAAGTACGCCAACGTGCTGCGCCACAAGTCGGGCAATTTAAAGTATTAGGCTGGGATGCGGCGGGTGAGGTGGTCGCGGTAGGCGACGATGTCAGCTTATTTAAGCCCGGTGATAAGGTATTTTACGCCGGCAGTATTACCCGGCCCGGCAGCAATAGTGAATTGCAGCTGGTAGACGAGCGTTTGGTTGCCATTATGCCGGATAACCTCAGCTATGCCGAAGCCGCAGCGCTGCCGTTAACGGCTATTACAGCCTGGGAGTTGTTGTTTGACCGGCTGGAAGTACAGTTGCCAAGTTTAAAGCACCCTCATCCGGTGTTGCTCATTACCGGCGCCGCCGGTGGTGTAGGTTCGGTGTTGGTGCAGCTGGCGCGGCAGCTGACGACGGCGACGGTTATTGCTACTGCATCGCGGCCTGAAAGCAAACAATGGGTCACCGAATTAGGCGCCCATTATGTATTGGATCATAGTCAGCCGTTGTTACCGCAACTACAGGCACTGGATTTAACTTGTGTCAGCCACGTTGCCAGTTTAACCCACACCGAGCAACATTATGCTGAGCTGGTGCAGTTACTGGCACCACAAGGCAAGTTAGCGTTGATTGATGACCCTGCGAATGGCATTGATATCCGGTTGCTGAAGCAAAAAAGCATTTCTGTGCATTGGGAGTTTATGTTTACCCGTGCCATGTTTACCACCCCCGATATGCAGGCACAGCATCAGCTGTTGACTGATTTAAGCCGGCTAATCCAGCAAGGGCAGATTAAAACAACGTTAAAACAAACGTTTGGCAGCATCAATGCGGCTAACCTGCGCCAGGCACATCAGTTGCTGGAAAGCGGTAAAGCGATTGGTAAAGTGGTACTGTCCGGCTGGTAAGCTATGGGGTAGCAACCCGCGAAGGCGAGTTGCTACCTGATTTCAGGCAATTTGCTGATCATCGTTGAAGCCACTGTACCAGGCTTTAAATAACACCTTTTCCAGTGCTTGCTGCAAGGCATCATTGATGGGCAGGTGTTGTTTCCCCAGCTCATAGTCCAATTCGTTGACCTGCTCTTTGGCCATAATCATCAGCGGCGGCGGGTCAGACTCCAGTGCAATTAAGGTGTCCTGATACCGTGCCGCTTGCTCGGTCTTGATAATTTTACAGCTGGATAACGCTGTTTTGCCTTGTTTATCACGATAGCCTGCCGCGCCGAACATGCGGCAAATACTCGGCCGGTGCTGGTAAACACTGCATTGGCCCTGTTTTCCGTCAAACGACAGCTTCTGATAAAATAAGCAGCTCTGAGGTGCTGTTAACTCTTCGAGTTGTGTCAGTGTTTGTTCTGCCTTACCTTGATCAAACAAGTGTAATGCCAGCGGCAACATTTCCAGCACCGTCGCTTCAATCGTCGGTTGCAAACAGCACTCACCGCAACCAGAGCGGCAAGTTAAACCACGCTGTTGCTGATAGGTTGAAAAGGTTGTCGCTATTTCGCCATACACAGCCTCAACACGACGCGATAATTCACGCAGCCGTTGCATAAAGACTCCGAACGAAACGTATATTAATTTAGGTTTGCCTGTTAAGGAGCGATGAGATATCGCGCCGGCATTGTACTGAGTTGGTCATTCTTACAGCAATAGGGCAACGTAAATATATTTTATAGCTGCAATAAACTACTAAGCGGCATTGGACGCGCAATAGCATAGCCCTGCACGTTGTCTATCCCCATTTGCTGCAATGCCGGCAGTACATCGTCGGTTTCAACGAAAGCAGCTACTGTTTGAATGCCCATGGCCCGGGCAACATCATGAATAGATTTCACAATGGCGCTGTCGTAGTGATCATCGAGCATGTCCCGGACAAAATGGCCGTCTATTTTGACGAAATCTAGCGGGAAGTGTTTCAGATAGTTGTAGGATGAAAAACCACTGCCGAAGTTATCCAGTGCAATGCGACAGCCTTGTGGCCGGAAATGGTCGATAAAGCTCAGCGTAGCCTGCAGGTTGACGATGGCGACACTTTCGGTGATTTCAAAACAGATACGTTCAAACGGGATCTGATATTTTTCAAACAGTTGCTGCACATCAGCTGTAAAACTGCTATCGAGCAATGCGGCACCGGACACATTGATATGGCACAGATAAAGTTGGTTTAAATGCTCCGGCTGTTGCTGCAACCAGCGAAAATACTGCCTGATCACCCAGCGGTCTATTTGCGGCATCAGGCCGTAGCGTTCGGCAGAGCTTAAAAAGCTGCCAGGGGGGATCAGGCTGTCATCTTCAGCTGTTAAACGTAGCAACACTTCATAGTGTTCCGTGCTTGATGTTGCCTCCTGTGTACGGATAGCTTGCTGATACAGCACAAAGCGGTCTTCCTGTATGGCCTGGCGCAATTGTGTTGTCCAGCGTACTTCAGACTGATGGCGCTGGGTATCCTCATCGTTTATATCAAACAACTGGATGCGGTTATGGCCTTTTTCTTTGGCAATACTGCAGGCGGCGTCGGCTTTTTTCAGGACGCTGTCAGCAGCCGAGTCATCTTGCTGCACTTCGGCAATGCCAACGCAGATACTAATACTGTAAACATGGTCTTGCCAGATAAAGCGAAATTCGCGCACAGCATCGAGTAATCGATAGGCTAAAGAGAAAGCCTCATTGGCATTTTTACCGGCCAGCAGGATAGCAAACTCATCGCCGTCAAGCCGGGCCAACGGCCCATTGTGGTGCGTGGCGCGTTTTAACACTTCGCTCAGCTGTTTTAGCAGCGCATCACCGGCACTGTGGCTGCAACCGCTGTTTATCGCCCTGAACTGGTCCACATCAATAAACATGACGCAGCCTTTACCTATTCCAGGCTGGCTACATAGCGTCTGCAGTTGCTGTTCGAAGTAAAACCGATTGTACAGCGAGGTCAGCGCATCATGATTTGCCAGATAGGCAAGCTGTTCGTGCGCCAGCTTTTGTTCGGTAATGTCGATGACAGAGCCATGCACAAAGGCCGGATGCGTGTTATCAGACGGTGCAAGCCGCACTGACATTAGCGCCCAGAAAGGGCTGCTATCAGCTCGCAAGCCGCGAATTTCGAAGCTTTTGCTACTGCGTTGCTCCAGCTGTTGCAACATGTACTGGCGTTCAGCCGGGTCGGCATAAAAACGGGCCATGCCGCTACCACCAACGGCTTGTTTCAACTCGTCTAAACTGTGGTAGCCCAGAATCGTTAATAACGCCTGGTTTGCATTTAACAGTTTGCCATCAGGCGTTGTCGTGAACATGCCTTCAACCGCATGATGAAATATATCGTGATACTGCTGCAACTCAGCATCGGTACTTACTGGCTGTTCGGCAGCGGATTTAAGTTGTTGCAGATTAAAGCTGGTAAGCGCCAGGCACAGCAACACCAGAGCAAACAGAATATAAAGCCAGTTGAAATCGTAATGTAGGTAGCCAGCCTGATTAAGCGTCAGTAGCAATGCACTAATCAGTGTAAACACACAGGCCCAGATAAAACTTCTGGCTTGCGCTTGCCCCTTTATACTCAGGTGCAGTGCTAATAGCAGATTGGTGCCTAATACCCAGCACACCGCAAAGAACAACAGATACAGTCGCAGCTGGCCACCGGCGAACAACGGGCTAAATAGTAGCAATAGCGCGACAAAACTGCTGATATGGCTGCAGCAATGCCACCAGAAACCTGACAAGCTGTGTACGACATAGCGTACAAACAGATTCAGGCACAACAGGTTAACGCCGGCTACGATATACAAAACAGCCTGGTTGATTTCCGGATAGCCGGGCCACAGCAAGGCAAAGGCCATGCCATTAAGCACGGCCACTACCAGAGCAAAGCTTACGAAGTAGCCAGCATAATACAGGTAATACAGGGCTTTGCTGCGGCTAAACAACAGCAGATTATACATAGCTAGCAGCAACAAAAAACCTTGCAACAAACCGTCCAGCATGGCTTCTTGCTGTTGAACCGCGATAAAGTGATCATAGCGCCATAGCTGCAGTTCGCTGGGTACAACGGCGGCATCCTGCACTTTGATATAGATGTCTATTTCTGCCGCAGGCGGCAGCACCAGGCTGACAGCAAAAGAGCGGTAGGGCAGTGCGCGCTCGTTAAACGGATAATCATTACCGGTGCGGCTTAATAGGGACACATCCTGACTGTGCCGGTTAACCTGATAAATCTCAATTTTGTCAGCCAGCGGAAAATCGTACTCCAGTACAGTATGCAGCGGCCGGTTACCGGTATTTTCTAACCGGGCGAACAACCAGACGGCTTGATGCTCGTTGAACAAAAGACGCCGTGACGATGTGAGCAAATGAAAGCTGTGATGGTTGGCTGGATCGGCCAATATATCGTCCAGTGATGTGGTCACGGGTGTCAGTTGAAAATACAGCTCGCGCAGCGACTGTCTATCGCTCAATGTGCTGCTGTGCAGGCGGTTTGTTTCGGCATGAAAGGCGGCAGTAGCAGTGCTGAACAGCCATAACAGCAGCAAGACACCATACATGGCAATTCTCACGTCAGACACTCCCTGTTGAACTGGATAATGTGAATTAATTAGCGGTTAAACAGTAACATACCGTATCTTATAGTGTCAGCAGAAAAACGGCTGAATTGTATGTTATGCGGAAAAACATTACAGCAGACGTATATATGGCTTGAGCATTCAGCCACTTAGGTTATAACTACATCTGATAAAAATAAGATTGGAGCACCGATGAAACAACTTGTGTTAGTACTGAGTGCATTATTGCTAACCTCGGCAGCCACGGCTGCGGATGTTGCCGCCGGAAAAACCAAAGCAGCGGTATGTGCCGCCTGTCATGGCAGTAACGGCATCTCAATCATACCGGATTATCCTAATTTGGCCGGGCAAAAAACCAAATATCTGGAAGCTGCTATTAAAGCATACCGCGATGGCGAGCGGAAAAATCCGATAATGTCGCCGATGGCGGCTGGTTTAACCGATGCTGATGTGACCAACCTGGCTGCTTACTTTGCCAGTTTACCCGGCGGCGGCTGATTGTCTGCGGCCAGATAATCACTAATTTCATCAATAAAGTCGGCACCATAGCGTGCCAACTTGGTTTGGCCTACGCCAGAAATAGCCAGCAGGCTGCGATTGTCTGTGGGTAACTGCTGACACATCTCAATTAAACTGGCATCACTGAACACGACAAAAGGCGGCACATCGTCGCGCTGGGCAATATGTTTACGTAAGGTTTTTAACCGGCCAAACAGAGCGCGATCATACTGTTGTTTGCTCAGCCGTTCGGGTTCGCGTTTGACACTTTGTAAGCGCGGCACCGCCAGTGCTAAGCGGGTTTCTCCGCGTAATATAGTGCGGGAGGCCGGTTGCAGCTTCAATACCGAGTGCGCGGTAATGTCTTGCTGCAGCAGACCAAAGTGGATTAGCTGTCGCAAAATACTCAGCCAATAATCGTGGCTTAACTCTTTGCCGATACCCCAGGTAGATAATTTGTCATGGCCCAGTTCAACAATTTTCTGGTTTTGCCCGCCGCGCAACACATCAATAACATGATGCATACCAAAGCTCTGACCTACCCGGTACACACAAGACAGGGCTTTTTGCGCTAACTCGGTTCCGTCAAATTGCTGAGGTGGCTGCAGGCAGCTGTCACAGTTACCGCAGCGGGTTTGCCGGGCTTCGCCAAAATAGTTCAGCAGAACCAGCCGGCGGCAGGTTTGGGCCTCAGCAAAAGCGGCCATCGCTAGAAACCGCTGCCAGGCTACTTCCGCGCGCTGGGCGTTTTCTTCAGCATCAAGCCAGCGTTTCATTTTTGCAATGTCAGCCGGATCGAACAACAATACCGCTTCTGCGGCAACACCGTCCCGTCCGGCACGGCCGGTTTCCTGATAGTAAGCCTCAATAGTGCGCGGCAGTTCAAAGTGCACGACAAAGCGGATATTTGATTTGTTCACGCCCATACCAAACGCCACTGTTGCCACTATCAGCTGGTAATCATCACGTTTAAATGCATCCTGCACTGTGTTGCGATCTTCGCTGCTCATGCCAGCATGGTAAGCAGCGGCATTAAAACCGCGCTGTTTTAACTGTTCGGTCAATTCATCCACTTTACGCCGTGAACCACAATACACAATGCCACTGGCACCGTCTTGTTGCTGCAGGTAGCTAACCAGTTGTTCAACCGGGCGAAATTTTTCCTGTACGGTATAACGGATATTGGGCCGGTCAAAACTACCCAGATGCACTAAAGGATGTTGCAACGTGAGCTGCTGCAAAATATCGCGCCGGGTTGCTGCGTCTGCGGTCGCGGTCAACGCCATAACCGGCACCATTGGGAAGCGTTGTTTTAGCAGTGCCAACGCCATGTAGTCGGGGCGAAAATCGTGGCCCCACTGTGAGATACAGTGCGCTTCGTCGATGGCAAACAGGCTGACGCCAACATCTTGCAGCCGATCGAGAAATTGCGGTTGCAGTAGCCTTTCCGGCGCGACATAGAGTAACTTCAGCTCGCCACGGCGCAGCCTGGCAAACACCTGTAGTACCTGTTCCCGGCTTAAACTGCTGTTAATGAATTCGGCGGCGATGCCATTGGCTTGTAGCGCATCAACCTGATCTTTCATCAGTGACATCAACGGCGATACCACTAAGGTAACTTGCGGTAGCATCAGTGCAGGCAGCTGATAGCACAGCGATTTGCCGCCACCGGTTGGCATCAGCACAAAGCTGTCCCGGCCTGACAGCGCAGCCTGGATTACCTCCAGCTGACCATCACGGAATTCGCTGTATCCAAAGGCTTGTTTTAGCAGGGGCAGCAGATCGTCTATCACTTAGTACCAGGTGTTAGCAAAAATAAGCCGCCATTCTAAAGGCAATTACTCCGCACAGAAACAACAAATTATTGTCAGCAGGTTGCGAACCAAGCCGTGTAGGGTAGACTGCCTAAAGATGACATTAAGGTCTTACCAGTGAGAAAACTATGCAAAACAGTCCGTTGCTTCCGATGATTACCAGCACTTTTGACCAAATGCCATTCAATCGCTTGTTGGGATTAAAAGTCACCGGCTTTGGTGAAGATAGCGTCGAGGTGAGCTTTAGCTGGTCAGAACAGTTAATAGGCAATCCGTTGCAGAAAATATTACACGGCGGTGTGATAGCCTCAGTGCTGGATGTAGCAGGTGGCATTATGGCAGTGTCCAGTGCATTGGGGCGCCTGGCTGACGTTGAGCCTGCAGAGCTTGTCGAGCGGCTTGGCAAAATGAGCACTATAGACATCCGCACTGACTATTTACGGCCGGGCCGTGGCGAGCAGTTCATCGCTACCGCTCGTGTGATCAGAGCTGGCAACAAGGTCGCGGTGTGCCGGATGGAGCTACACAATGAACAGGGTGTGCATATTGCGCTGGGTACCGGCACTTATTTAGTTGGCTGACCGGTTTTTACCGACGGCTGCGCTGCGCGGATAATACTATTGCGCGTATAATAGCGGCTCATTTACCGGAGCCTGCTGCAATGTCTTTAACGCGCGAACAAAAACTGGGGGGGATTTTTGCCGCCTCTGCCTATAGTTTATGGGGGCTAGCGCCGCTGTATTTTAAGCAAATCGATTTTATACCTGCCAGCGAAATACTGGTGCACCGTATTGTCTGGTCATTTCTGCTGTTACTACTGGTGCTAGTGGCGTTAAAGCAAGGTGGCAACGTCATGGCCATCCTGCGCCAGGCGAAAACATTAGGCTGGTTGTTGTTGTCGGCGGTGCTGCTGGGCGGTAACTGGGGCCTGTTTATCTGGGCGGTAAACAGCAATCACATGCTTGACGCCAGCTTAGGCTACTACATTAACCCGCTATTAAATGTGCTGCTGGGCATGTTGTTTTTGCAAGAGCGGCTGCGCAAGCTGCAATGGGCGGCAGTTGCTCTGGCCTGTAGCGGCGTGCTAATTCAGCTGATTACATTTGGTTCCTTACCCTGGATAGCGCTGACGCTCGCCGGCTCGTTTGCTATTTACGGTTTAATGCGAAAAAAGCTGGCGGTCGATGCTGTGAGCGGGTTGTTTATTGAATCATTATTGTTACTGCCGTTGGCGTTGTGGTACTGGTGGCAGTTTGCCGACAGCAGTGCAGTGAACTTGCTGCACAACAGCTGGCAATTAAACAGCTATCTGGTTGCTGCCAGCCTGGTTACCACGGTGCCGTTATTATGTTTTATCGCCGGTGCCAGACGGCTGCAGCTCTCTACCATGGGCTTTTTTCAGTATATAGGCCCCAGCTGCATGTTTGTGTTTGGCGTCTGGTTATACCATGAGCCTTTTGCCGCCGGGCGCCTTATTACCTTTGGTTTAATCTGGCTGGCATTATTGCTGTATACCCTTGATGCGTGGCAATTTAATCGTCAGCGCCGGCTGCAGGCAAAGCTAATATAGCGTAAGCTTAACCCAGCGCTAGCAGTGGAGGAATATCGTGGCATACAGTATGGATTTAATAGCGGTTGTCTGGTTTTTTTGCTTATGGGTTGGCTACACCTTATTTGCCAAACGGCGAGCCAAGGCGGTAAGTTGTTTATCGTTTGAACTGCGTCGTAAGCGCAATGACTGGATGCAGAAAATGCTACTGCGCGATAACAAGATGGCCGATGTTGGGCTTATCTCTACATTAGAGCGCAACGTCACGTTTTTTGCCTCGAGCACACTGTTAATTTTGGCCGGTTTACTTACGGCGATGACGTCGGCAGAAAAGCTTAGCTTAATGTTATCGAACCTTGTGCCCTGGGCGAATTACACCGAAGGTTCAGTGCAGCTTAAATTACTCTTGCTGGCCTTTATCTTTGTGTTTGCCTTTTTTCAGTTCACCTGGTCATTACGCCAGTACGGTTTTTGTGGCGTGTTAATTGGTGCCGCGCCGGATGGTCGTGATATGACGACAGAAGAGCAACAACTGTATGCCAACCGGGCATCGAAGGTGATTGATCAGGCCGGGCACTCATTTAACTATGGTTTGCGCTCAATTTATTTCTCACTGTCAGCACTGGCGTGGTTTATCGATCCCATTATGTTTATGGTGGCATCGGTGGTGGTCATGCTGGTGATGAAACAGCGCGAATTTCAT
Organism: Rheinheimera sp.; assembly: GCA_041618685.1. Classification (GTDB taxonomy): domain Bacteria; phylum Pseudomonadota; class Gammaproteobacteria; order Enterobacterales; family Alteromonadaceae; genus Alishewanella. The sequence continues at coordinate 32,958 of JBFKFH010000001.1, read as the reverse complement.
TCAAAGGTGCTAAAGGCGTTGCAGGAGTGCTAAGCGGTTATCAGGTTTTTGCGAATAATTTGTCAGTTGAGTGTCAGTCTTAACAGAAGAAAAAAGGCCGCTTAGCGGCCTTTTTATTTAGTTCTGACGAATTTCAAAGGCTTTAATTACGCGTGACACGCCATCGACATGACGGGCAATGTCAACCGCTTTTGCCGCTTCCTGTTCACTGACAATACCCATTAAAAATACTTCAGCGTTTTCAGTAATCACTTTAATGTTCAGGCCACTGACCTGTTCATCGGCTAATAACTGGGTTTTTACCTTGGTCGAGATCCAGCCGTCACGGGTACGGGTTGTCATCGCGGTGTTGTTGCCAATCCGGATTTGGTTCTGCACATCCCGCACGCCGTCTATAGCGCCAACTAAGGCCTGAGCCTGCTGGCGAATTTGTTCGCTGCTGGTTTGGCCGGTAAGCAATGCTACACCGTTGTAGCTACTGACATTAATATTGCTGCCTTCTGCGGTGGCCGGATGATCGGCCAGGGCGCGTTGCGCGTTTAGCACAACATTTGTATCATCAATCTGTGCACCCAGGGTGCGCCGGTCGTTAGCCGATGTCACTGCCGATGCGCCACCGGCAACTATCGCCGCTGCACATCCTTGCAACAGTGCGAGCAGGGTGCAGGCACATAGTAATTTTACCGTATTCATAAATCTCCTTGTTGCGGAAACAGCGTCATGTCGATAAGTTCGCACAAAGTGTGCAGTAAAAAGGTGTAGCACTCAAAAATGCGTGCCCGGCGGTGTGCCGGTACTTTCAGCTCTACATCTTGTTGGTTTAGTAAGCCGGATAGCTCGCCGCTGCCATCTACAGTTAACGCAATAACTTTCATATCATTGGTTAATGCCGCTTCGACCGCTTTTATCAGGCTGGGTTCACTGCCGGTAGCCGATACCACCAGTAAGACATCATTGCTCTGGCCTAATGCTTTAATTTGCCGTGCCAGATAATCCTGCTGATGGCTGTGATGCAGGCTGTCGTTGTGAGCTTGTAAAGCCAGTGCCGGCAAGCAGGGCCGCTCTGTTTCAAACTGATCTAGCAACAATTGCGAGAAATGGCTGGCCAGTGCATTTGTGGCACCATCGCCGCAGCATATCACTTTGCCGCCGCTTACCAGATTGTTAACGATAACAAAGGCCGCATTTTCCAGCGGCCCGGCCAGGCTTTCACCGGCGGCAATCATAGTTTGTATATTTTCGCTAAAAAGCTGGCGAATGTGTTCCTGCATCAGGGTGTCCTGCTGATTGTTCTATTGCGTAATCGCATTTTTTATCCATTGCAACTGGTACGGCGGTTGGCCTTCTATTGCTACCACGTCCAGCCGGCACGGTTGATTTGTCAGTCGGTATTGTTGCAGATACCAGCGACTGGCGCGCAGTAGTTTCTGCTGTTTGCTGGCGGTGACAGCGGCTGCCGCGCCGCCAAAAGCCGAGCTGGCTCGGTATTTCACCTCAATAAAGACGATACTGTCACCATCGCGCATCACCAGGTCTATTTCGCCGGCCTTGCATTGGAAATTTTGTTGTATCGGCTGCAAACCCTGCTGCTGCAGGTACTCCAGTGCCAGCTGTTCATACTGTTGCCCCAGTTTATTCATGCTGAACTCAGGGTTCCTGCACCGGGCGCAGTTGATTATTACGATACCCAGCCCAGCTGAGCTGGCGCACTATGCTGCCGTTGCCAGATAAACGCAGTTGACCGGTTAAACCTGGGAATACCGTTGCCGGCAATTGTTGCTGCTGGCGCAGACTACCTATCAACTGGTACGCATCATACCCCATGGCGAACAAACGCTGCAGTGTTTCATCTTGCTCAGGGAACAGCTGCTGGTACTGCTGGCGCAACGCCAGGCTGTTTTGCTCACCCAGCATCCAGGGCATTTCGGTAAATGTCAGGCCATTTAAATCGCGTAAGTCGGTACTGTCCAAACTGGTGCTGTGGCTGCGGGAACTGGCGTATATCGGCAACTTAGGCGCCGTCTGGCTAACCGATACATCAACAAAGGGCTTAAACAAACGCGTTTGTACCGGATCGGCCAGCAGATAAATAGCATCAATATCTAACCGGCTGTGCGGATCGGCTTCCAGTTTTTCCGGTACTAAATTACTTAGCTGCTTTACCCGTTCGCGACTGCGATCTGTTTCCAGTAAACGGCTAATTAAACTCTCCAGATCTTCTTTACTGTTAAACTGGTGCAACTCCGGCGCGGCATGGCCCAGTTGCTGCCATTGGGCGGCAAAGCGTTGTTGCATACGCAAGTTGCTGTTGTTAGCTGCACTGATCACAACTGGCCGGCGATAGTTTTTTTGCTCAAATAATTGTGCCATTTGCGCCGCTTCATCTTCCATGCTCAGGGCAAAATAAAACTGCTCTGCGGCGCGGCTGTTACTGTCGTTGCTATTTAGAAACAGCGTTGGCCATCGCCAGTCTGCCAGCTGACGTACGCTATCAACCTGATCTTTAACCAACGGGCCAATAACAAATTCGGCCTGCGCCTGTTCAACATGCTGGCGGATAGTGTCAGCCGGTTGCTGGCTGTCAATAAACACTAAGCCGGCAGCATCGTTACCGCTGGCGGCAGCTAAGATACCGTATTGTACAGCCAGAGCATGCGGCCGGAACTGGCCTTGTAATGGCAGCAACACGGCGATTCTGCGCGGCTGATAAGGGGTAAGCCGGATAAGCTGACGCACCGCTGCAGGCAGTTGTTCCAGTGGCGGAAGCATCGGATAGCGGCGCTGCCAATCGCTGAACGCCTGTTGCAGTTCTGCCGGCTGACCAATGTAACGGCGGCTTAACGCAGCCAGATTTAACCAGCCAGATGCGGTATTACTGGCACCGGTACGCAGTGACTCGAGCTGGCTGTCGCTCAGCGCTGACAAGTTTTGCCACAATAGGTCCGCATATTGCGCGAAGCGTTTTGCTGCGTCCGGACGTTGCTGCAACAATAATAAACTCCGGCTGGCGGCCAGATAGCGCAACTGCTGGCTGTGGTGCTGGCTACTGAGCCATAAGAATTCCGTCTGATCTGCTTCAGCCACCGCATTAATATCAACGTTGCTTAGTAACTCGGTCAGGCTGTGTTGCTGGTCAGTCGCCAGGTAGGCTTTTAATAACACCAGCATATTCTGCCGCCTGACCAGAGGGTATGGGCTCAACTTCAGATTTTCACTAATGGCCAGCGCCAGTAAGTAATCCTGCTCGGCTAGCGCCTGTCTGGCGGCTTTAAGTAAATGGTAGTGTTGCGGCTCAGCCTGATAATTTGCCGCCAGGCGAAACAGTTCCCGGGCGGAAACTGCAGGTTGACCGGTTTTTACGATAGGCGCGGCATCAGCCGCCGGCACTTGTGTCTGCACCGGGCCCTGCGCACAGCCAGCGAGTACGCTACCTAGGCAGATAAATATTAAAGGCTTTAATTTGCTGGAAGTCACAATGCGCAGTACCATAACGAAACAATGGTCTTATCTTACTGAGACTGCCGGTTAAGCTCAATTAAATAGCGAATATTAATCACGAAATGGCAAAAGACAACGGGTTTTTATATGTAGTAGCCACGCCAATTGGCAATCTGGCAGATATCAGCCAACGGGCTATCGACACTTTGCGGCAGGTAGATTGGGTAGCGGCGGAGGACACCCGGCACACCGGTCGTCTGCTGCAGCATCTGGCAATTTCGGCGAAAACGATTGCACTGCATGACCACAATGAAAAACAGCGGGCGGCCAGTATTATTCAAAAGTGTCTGGCTGGTGAAAATGTTGCTCTGGTGTCTGACGCCGGTACGCCACTGATCAGTGACCCGGGCTACAGCCTGGTACGGCAATGCCGTGAAGCCGGTGTGCGGGTAATACCGATACCAGGCCCTTGCGCATTGATCACGGCCTTGTGTGCCGCCGGGCTGCCTACCGACAAATTTCATTTTATCGGTTTTTTGCTCCCGAAAAGCCAGCAACGGCAGAATCAACTGGCCGATGTACCAGCAGGGGTTGGCACGATTATTTGTTATGACACTGCGCGGCGTATTAAAGATACCTTGTCGGATGTTGCCAAGGTGTTTGGGCCTGAACGTGAACTGGTACTGGCCAAGGAGTTAACCAAAACCTTCGAACATGTGGAATACGGCACAGCAGCACAGATTAGTGCATGGCTGGACGCCGATCCGCAGCGCTGTCAGGGTGAGATGGTATTGATGATTGCTCCGACACCAAAAGCTGATGCCGAGGTCAGTGCGGCGGCGCTGGCTACGCTGCAATTATTACTGGCAGAGTTACCGCTGAAAAAGGCGGCGGCTATCACGGCCCAAATTCATGGTGGCAAGAAAAACGCGCTGTATAAACTTGCACTGCAATTGTCTGGTGCCAGCGAATAAATCGGGTATAATCGCCGCCGTGAGTCGGCCAAGGCAATCGCTGCTTGCGTAAGCAAGGGGAGGAAAGTCCGGGCTCCACAGGGCAGGGTGCCAGGTAACGCCTGGGGGGCGTGAGCCTACGACCAGTGCAACAGAGAGCAAACCGCCGATGGCCTGTCTTTCTTCGGAAAGTATGGGATCAGGTAAGGGTGAAAGGGTGCGGTAAGAGCGCACCGCGCGACTGGCAACAGTTCGTGGCACGGTAAACTCCACCCGGAGCAAGATCAAATAGGCCCCCTTTGGCGCGGCCCGCGTTGGGGGCGGGTAGATTGCTTGAGGCTTAGGGTGACCTAAGTCCTAGAGGAATGATTGCCACTCTGGCAACAGAGCACAGAACCCGGCTTAACGGCCGGCTCACACCTCACCTTCTGGCGGGTGACTGAACATTAGTACTAGTCACCAAAGCCTCTTTTCGGTGTCGCAGGTAATGCCTGTGGCGCAATATCAAGTTCTATCGTGATGTTTTTCTGCCCGGCATTTATGCTGCCTTGCGCTGCAGGCAAGGGTTGTGTTTGCCATGGGCTCCACAATTGTAATTGATAGGTTGTCGCTGGCAGCTCAGAAAAGCTTGCCTTGCCGTCGGCATCGGTCAGAGCAACATAACGGCTGGCGCTAACGTAGATATACGCCAGCATGTTGTCATGAATGTTACAGCCAAGGGTGACAACACCTGCCTGATCAAACATTACCGGCGCTTCAGGCTTGCCGGCATATAAGCGCAGTTCAAAGGTTTTGGCTTTTGAAAAGGAATAGACATGATGGCGGGTTTTATCCAGGTTGGGAAACTCTACCCGTGTTCCTTGTTGTACCACGCTGACGAAAGGTTGAAAATTCAGCTGTTGCTGGACGACCTTTGCTGCCTCAGCCGGCGGGGCCGCCAGATATTCCGGGTGTACTAATTCGACAACGGTGTAGGGCAGCGGCTGCTGCTGGGTATTCGTTACGGTCACTTCTAATGTGGCAGCCAGCGAAGAAAAACACAGGCCCAGCGTCAGTAACAGACAGGTTCTAGTCATAAAGGGCACGCTAATAGCAATACGGCAGCTCACGATAGTACATTTTTAGCCTAAAAGCACCGGCAATTGTTTTTCGCCAGCACAAGGTTGATGTTAACGCTGGTACCGGGCAATAGCATGGCGCAGATAATAAAAAAGCCCGCATTAGCGGGCCAAAAATCACCAGGATCAGGTGGGAGTTGCTGTCATCCTTGACGGGACAATAACCACCGGCGGGACAGCCGGTGGCTAAAGTGGGTTACATAAACTTATATTCAACTAACAACGTATAGGCGCGACCACGTGGGTCAGCAATACGCGGTTCCCAGCCAGCACCAGCGGCAAAGTCATTCTGGTGGGCCGTAAATGGCGGATCTTCATCAAACAGGTTCTTAATACCAAAGGTCAGGCTCAGATCGTCAATGCCTTTGTACGTCACGCTATAGTTATAGGTAATGTACTCGTCAACTTTCGGGTTCCACTGCGATGGGACATAGCTGCCATTGCGTACGCTTACCGGTAACTCATCGTTATAGCCGTCGCGGTATAGTTGCGTCAGACTATGACTCCAGTCGCCATGGGCATAGTTGAAATTCAACGTGTGCTTCCAGCGGATGGGCAGGTTGTAGTAACGGACATATTCGCCAACCAGGTCTTCACTGTACGGTAAGCTGTCGATGCCTTTAGTTTTAAAGCTGTCGATATAGCTGCCGTTCAGGTTTACTTTCCAGGTTCCGCCAGCCAGTTCGCCGGTCAGATTGGCATCAACCTCGATACCACGGGTTAAGGTACCACCCGAGTTAATATAGCGCCGGTCAATGGCAACCACAGTGCCCTGAGCATTGCGGATCCAGTTGGCAGCAAACAGATCGTAGTTTTCAATTAATACATCACGTGGTGCGGAACGAATCGTGTCAGTACGTTCAATTTCCCACCAGTCGACACTGATGTTGAAATAGTCGACAGGAACCACGACAAAGCCAAAGCTCTTCTGTTCGGATTCTTCAGGTGACAAATCTTCTTTACCACCAAAAATTTCTACCGGTTGAATACGTTCACAGCCGGCAACGTTTTCATCCGCCACCCCACCCGGGCATGTCGCCGGATCAGCCAGGTCAAGGCCGGTATATTGTGACTCGGTTACACCATTAAACAACTGGTTGAACGATGGCACTTTAAAGCCTGTGCTATAAGCACCGCGAAACATCAGTTCTTCAATTGGACGGTAGCTGAAAGAGATTTTCGGGTTAGTGGTGCTGCCAAAGCCGTCATATTTGTCATAGCGGCTGGCCAGTGTTACGTCCAGGTTATCTAACACCGGCAGATACACTTCAACAAATACGGCTTTAATGTCGCGGCTGACTTTGTCCAGTACGTTGGCATTATCAAAAGGGGCGTTAAACACCGGGCGCATCTCTGCCCGCTCATCACCGTTGAACTTAAACTCTTCACGGCGCAAATCAACACCGGCGGCCATCATAATGTTGCCACCAGGCAATTCAAACCCCAGCTCGCCGGAGAATGTCGCATCAATCTGCGTCATAATCGACTCGCCGCCATATAGCTTAACGCCATACGCAGAGGCACTATTGAGCGCGGCCATTCCTGCCGCTGACTGGCTTTGGCCAGGCATCAGGAAAGGGTTAATCAGGCCGCTACCCAGAACTTGCTGTAACTCTGCCGTGTAGTGGTAGCCAGTGCCAAGGGTAGATTCTGATTCACTGGATGCGCGTGACACACCAACATTGTAATCCCAGTTTGCTATTACGCCCTCAAAAGCCGCCAGAAAACGATAGGCTTTGGTGGTCGTGTCAATTTCGCGCGGGCCACAAGCCATACAACGCCAGCGGTAGGCAATACGTTCGCCATAGTTCAGCTGATCGGCACCAAAATAGTTAGCCAGCGCATTGTAAACGGCATCATAAGATTCGCCAGTGCTGGGATACCAGGCGTCGGGGCCAAAGGTTGAACCGGGAGAAATCTGGTTGGGTTCAAAGGCTTTGCTGACATCAACCTCAGATGCAACGAACTCCAGTGTAGCCATATGCTCTTCAGCCAGTTTAAAACTGGCGCGGCCGATAAAGTCGATGCTTTCCTGGGGTTGCTGAATACGCGCGGCCGCCGGGTAATCCCAGGCACAGGCATAACGTGATGATTCTGAACTCCACAGTTGATGGTCGTACGGCCCCATCATGTCGCCGCCGCTTTCACAGCCACCGCCGCCAGGCAAATCAAGGATATTTATTGCGGTAACCGACTGCCCGTCAAGCGGGTCTATCAGGCCGGTACCAATTAAGTTTGACTGACTCGCGCCGCGGTTAAATACGGTAGCGAAAGGGGTACCGCGGGTGTCAGGCGATAAGCCACGCGCTGGCTGAAAGGTGGTCGAGAAGTCACGGTCATTACCCGCCAGCACTTCATTTTTCTTGTATGACAGCGTACCAAACACGTTCCAGCCATCTTTATTAATGTCACCTGTGCCGAACAACAGGTTTGTGCGATAGATATTTCCGCCACCCGCTTCGGTATGGTCGACAAACGCCGATGCTTCAGCACCGGTGTAATCTTTCTTGGTAATAAAGTTAATTACGCCGCCGATGGCGTCAGTACCATATACGGCTGAGGCACCGTCACGCAGCACTTCAACCCGCTCCAGCGCCGCAAATGGAATAGAGTTTAAATCTACCGCCCGGCCTTTAAGACCATGTGTTGCCACGCGACGGCCATTTAGCAGCACCAGCGTTGCATCTGCACCCTGACCGCGCAGGTTAGCGCCAGAGACGCCGTTATTGCCGCGCTGTTCTTCTGACACTATACCGCCATTACTGGCCAGGTTATCAGACGAATTACCAGCGATATTCATTTGCAGTAGTAATTGTTCTGCGGAAGTAATGCCGGCTGCGTCGATGTCGGCACGGCTGAAAACGGTGATCGGTAAATCGCCCTCAAGGGCGGTACGCTTAATGCTTGACCCGGTAACCCGGATCCGCTCGACTTTAGCGTCCTCGGCAGCAATGTCGCTCTGCTGGGCGGTGTCCTGGGCAAATGCATGTGTGCTCAGGCCGGCAAGGGTTAGGGCCTGAATCAGCTTATTCAACTTCATCACTATCTCTCCTGGAGTTGCGTTATTTTGTTTTTATCTGACTATCCGTTGCTCGGGTCTGCTTGCCCGTTTTGTTTCCGATGCATAGCGTTTATTTTCTGCACAAAATTAACATAGCAATATTTCTTTCCTTTGGAAAATAATTTATGCTCAATTTTGTAAAAAATTGGAATATTTCATTCCTTTGCGCTAGGTTAAGCACTGGTTGAAAGGTTTTTATTTTATAAAAAATAAAGAGTTACATAGGAACAGACATGAAAAATATAACGTGGTTACTGTGTACTTACTGCCTGCTGGCACTGACCACGGTGTCTGCTAACCAGTTTAGTTCTGATGTGCCGCTATTACAGCCGGAACAGATGAAGCGCCAGTTTTGGCAGACGAAAATTGCCGATGGCGATAAATTGCTGCTAACAGCAGAGCAAATTGCCGAACGCAACCAGCAAACGTTTGCGCTGCAAGCAGAAATGCAACCCTTGTCAGATTTGCCTGCAGCATATAGTGCCGAGGAATTACGCCAAATTATTCAATCTGTCAGCGCTGCGCCTTCCAGTGCCCGTTTCTATGCAGATGGCACTGAGCTTAGCGCACAGCACTGGCAGGACTACCAGCGCCGTCTGGCACTGAATACTGTGCAGTTGCAAAACCGGCTGCAGTTTGGCCTGGTTGTCAGGCGTACACCGCTGCGGGCATTTCCAACCCTGGACCGGGTATTCAACGCAGAAGCCAACCAGGATTTAGACCGCTTCGCTGAGACGGCACTGTTTCCGGCTGATGCGGTTGCCGTATTGCACCAAAGTGCGGATAAACAGTGGCAGCTGGTGCGCAGTTTTAACTATACCGGCTGGGTGCAGGCTGCCGATATTGCGATTGGCACAAAACAACAAGTGCTGGCCTATAGCCAACAACAGCCTTTTGTTGTTATCACCGGAGCGACTGTACGCACAGCATTTAATCCGCAGTTGGCGGCAGTGTCTGAGCTGCAGCTGGATATGGGGGTACGGCTACCCCTACTGAGCCCGGCTGAACACGGCTTTATGTTATATGGACAAAACACCGTCGCCAGCCATATTGTGCAGTTACCGGTGCGAAACGCCGATGGCAGTTTGACATTAACCGCGGCGTTACTGCCACTAAGTGCCGACGTGCAGCAGGGCTACTTACCTTTTACCGCCGCGAATATTCTGCACCAGGCTTTTAAGTTTCTCGGCGAACGTTATGGCTGGGGGCATGATTACAACGGCCGTGACTGCACCGGTTTTATCGGCGAAGTATTCCGCAGTTTTGGCCTGCTGATGCCACGTAACTCCGGCCAACAGGGTAAAGGGGCATACGGCAGCAATATCCGCTTTGCTGCAGATAGCAGCCCGGCAGAAAAAATGGCGGCAATACAGCAGGCTAAGGTTGGTGATCTGTTTTATTTTCCCGGCCATGTATCACTGTATTTGGGTATGGCTAACGATGAACCCTTTATGATCCATGATGTGAACAGCTTAATGTACCCGACACAGCATGGCGGGCTGTACCGCGGCAAACTGAATGGCGTTGTGGTAACACCTTTACTGCCTTTGTATGCCAATGCTGAGCAGTCGTATCTAGATGCGCTCTATGCCATTAAATCACTGCGTTAAACCGAGACGATTTTAAACTGAGACGACTATGAAAATAACTGATATAAAACTGGGAATGTTGCGGATACCGCTGAAAACGCCATTTAAAACGGCCTTGCGCACAGTCAACAGCATCGAAGACATTGTCGTGATGGTGCATACCGACAGCGGCCATATTGGATATGGCGAAGCCCCTGCCACAGCGGTTATCACCGGTGATATTCATGGCTCTATCATCGAAGCCATTCGTACGGTAATAAAGCCAAAGTTGATCGGGCAGGACATCAGTGATTTAAACCACATCGTGCGGCTAATACAAAACTGCATTATGAAGAACTACAGTGCAAAGGCCGCAGTAGAAATGGCAGTGTATGATTTATTTGCCCAGTTATACCAGGCGCCGCTGTACAAAATCCTTGGCGGTGGTGTGCCCAAAATTACCACAGACATTACCATCAGTGTCGATTACATCGATAAAATGGTTGCTGATTCTCTGGACGCAATTAACCGTGGTTTTGAAACACTCAAAGTAAAAGTGGGTAAAGACATTGGTGTTGATATTGAGCGGGTAAAAGCAATTTATGCTGCAGTTGAAGGCAAGGCATTAATTCGGCTGGATGCCAATCAGGGCTGGACGGCAAAAGAAGCCGTGTATGCGTTGCACAAACTGGAAGACGCCGGAGTACGGCTAGAGCTGGTAGAGCAGCCGGTGAAAGCCTATGATCTTGAAGGACTGAAGTTTATCACCGAGCGTGTGCATACACCGGTAATGGCGGACGAAAGTAGCTTCGGCCCACGCGAGGTTATTGACCTGATAAAAATGCGGGCGGCGGATATTATCAATATTAAACTGATGAAAACCGGTGGCATTGCTAATGCAATAAAAATTGCCGATATCTGCTCATTCTACGATATGCAATGTATGATCGGTTGTATGCTAGAAGGCAGTATCAGCGTGGCAGCAGCAGTCCATGTCGCGGTAGCAAAATCAGACGTTATTACCAAGATTGATCTGGATGGCCCCTCACTGTGTCAGTTTGACCCGGTAAAGAGCAGCGTAAAATTTAATGATGCTGATATTACCATTGAAGATGTGCCGGGTTTGGGGATCACTGCTATCGATGGCTTGGAAATGTTGCCCTGACGGCCAGGTTGCGCTGCCATCATGGCTGTTCCAGTACGTCCAGCAGCTTGCTGTTTTCTTCCAGTTGATGATCATTATTTTGCTGCTGGCAGAGTAATAAATACAGAATATGGCACAGGTGCTGTTGTGCCAGCTGCACTAATATCGGGTTAATTCTGACATTTTCGTCGCCGCTCAGCGCATACAACGCTACGCTGGCCGCCATACTCAGCGCATTGGTTTTGTAACTGGTCAGGCTGATAAGCGGTATATTCTGTTGTTTGGCGTAGCGTGCCAGTTTTAGCAAATCGGTATTCTGACCTGATTCTGACACCAGTAAAATAGCGCTGTTTTTATTCAGCGTGCTGGCCAGCTGCAAGGTTATTGCCGGATCACTGTGTTGTAACGCCAGTTTGCCAAGCTGCAGTAAACGAAACTGCATATCATGGGCGACGATGCCCGAGATGCCAAAACCGGCAATCAGCACTTTATCTGCCTGATGCAAGGTGTCTGCTGCATCAAGCAGGGCAGTTTCATCATTAATTTCCAGAATGCCGCGCAGATGACTGTGCAAGCTAAACTGCAGTTGCTCAACCAGCGCTACCAGATTGTTGGCCGCCGGTTTTGCTTCCTGATTGTCGCGATTCAATGTTGATGCAGTAATAACCGCTTCATTGATAGCCAGCTTTAAATCAGGGTAGCCTTTATAGCCCAGTTTCTGACAAAACTTCACCACACTGGACTGGCTGGTACCAACGGCATCCGCCAGCTGCTGTGATGAATAATCCCGTAGCAAATGCGCGTTATCCAGAATAAAATCTGCCAGCTTTCGCTCGATAACTGACATTTGCTCCAGCATGCCGCGGATTTTCAATAAACACACCATAAGGTTTATATCCTTTATTTGCTGCTGTGTAATGATTGAGAATTTGTTATTAGTAAGATAGCCCAGTATTGAATAATTTATTCCAGCTTGGCAAGGCGCAGTGGAAAAAAGCCACGGCGGGTGGCCGAAATGGTTATATCGTACAGAAAAAGGCTGATAGTTTTCTAACCGCTCCACTTTTTTCCACCAAAATCATCACCTTCGCTGAAACGCTTATTTTTACTGTGATTGCATTCGATCAATCACACCGTTTTTACCTTGACAATGGTTAAACCTGCGCCCTAAACTGTATCGTTGTGGGGATTTGTGGGTAAAAGTGGATCATTTTGGCAAACCTGCAAACCAAAGCTCAAAAACTAATCGCACAGGACGCTTATGTTTCGTGGCTCATTTACGTTGACACTGGACGAGAAAGGACGGTTAGCGCTTCCGGCGCGCTACCGTGAATTTCTGCTGTCTGATTGTCAGGGCCACCTAGTCTGTACGATAGATTTACACGACCCCTGTTTATTGCTGTATCCGCTGGCCGAGTGGGAAGAAATAGAAGAAAAACTCAAGCGCTTGTCCAGCTTAAACCCGCAGGAACGCCGCTTACAGCGCGTGTTACTGGGTAATGCGACTGATTGTGACATGGATAAAAGCGGCCGTATTTTACTGCCTGCCCCGTTGCGCCAGCATGCTGGTCTGAGCAAGGGGATCCGTCTGGTTGGTCAATTAAACAAATTCGAGATCTGGGATGAAACTGCCTGGCATGACCGTTTAGCCGCTGATATAGCGCTGGAACAGGAGAATGCCGGTGATGTTGAACTGTCAGAACGATTACAGGACTTTGCACTGTAAATGAATACTTCGGCTCATATTTCCGTTTTGCTGCAAGAAGCATTAGACGGCTTAGCGCTTAAACCTGAAGGTTGCTATCTGGATGGCACCTTTGGCCGTGGCGGCCACAGCCGGGCAATATTAGCGTTATTGGGCCCCAAAGGCCGATTGTTTGCTATAGATCGCGACCCCACCGCGATAGCTGCTGCCGCGCCATTAATGGCCGATCCCCGCTTTCATATCACCCACAGCCCCTTTGCCGCCCTGGCAACTATTGCCGAACAGCAGCACATTGCCGGTGCGCTGGACGGAATTTTGCTTGATCTTGGCGTGTCCTCTCCACAATTGGATGACGCTGATCGAGGCTTTAGTTTTATGCGGGATGGTCCGCTGGATATGCGGATGGACCCCAGCTCAGGTATCAGTGCTGCCGACTGGCTGGCGCAGGCCGACGTAGAAGACATTAGCTTTGTACTGCGGGAATATGGCGAAGAAAAGTTTGCCTGGCGCATTGCCCAGGCAATCGTTGCCGCGCGGCAGGACAGCCAGCTTACGCGTACCGCCCAGCTGGCGAAACTGATCAGTGACGCAGTACCGAAAAGCAATAAAGAGAAAAAACATCCGGCCACGCGCAGTTTTCAGGCAATTCGTATTTATATCAACAGCGAATTGGAGCAGGTAAATCAGGCGTTGCATGCCGCAATGCAGGTATTAAAGCCGGGTGGACGGTTGGTAGTGATCAGTTTTCACTCACTGGAAGACCGTCTGGTAAAACAGTTTATGCGGCGCTATTCCAAAGGTGAACCGATACCACGCGGTATCCCACTGACAGCCGCGCAGATGAATCAACGCACTGAGCTCAAACTGGTTGGCAAAGCCATAATGCCGTCTGAACAAGAGCTGGCAGCAAACCCACGTGCCCGCAGTGCTGTACTGCGCATAGCTCAGAAGCAAAGCCATGAATAATATTAACCTGCACAGCCTGATTGCCCGCGACTGGCGCCAGCAAAAGTGGCTGGTGTTGCTGTTGTTAAGCTGCATTGTATCAGCACTGGTTGTCGTGCATTTTGCCCATTTAAACCGGCAGCTGACCATTGCGCAGGACGGCCTGTATCAGCAACGCGACCAGTTGGATATCGAGTGGCGTAACCTGGTGCTGGAACAGCGCGCCTTGTCTGAACACAGCCGGGTTGAAGACATTGCCCGCAATCGCTTACACATGGTGCGTCCGGTGGGTGAACAAGATATCGCGGTGACAGTGCCATGAGTCGGCAAACGAAAGCGCCTCAGGCAAAAGCCAGAACAGTGCCATCGGTACTGGGCTGGCGCTTTGCATTTGTATTGTTAAGCCTGGCCGGGGTTTTTACCGCGTTAGTCGTGCGGGCAGCCTGGTTACAGGTGGTTGAACCTGACATGCTGGTCAGTCAGGGTGATATGCGCAGCCTGCGGGTTGAAGCCGACACAGTGTTACGCGGTATGATTTTAGATCGCAACGGTGAGGAGCTGGCGATAAGTGTGCCGGTCGAAGCCATATGGGCAGATCCTAAAGTCGTCATTGAACGCCATGCTGCGGCAGATGAGCGGCGCTGGCATGCCCTGGCTGAGATTCTGCAAATGACACCGGCGCAGTTACTGAACAAGATTGGCGACAATACGCAGCGGCGTTTTGTTTATTTACAGCGCCAGGTTAACCCGGCGGTGGTCGACTATGTGAAAAAACTACAGGTCCCGGGTATTTATTTTCGCCAGGAATCACGCCGTTATTATCCGGCCGGAGAAGTCACCGCTCAACTTATCGGTTTTACCAATGTTGATGACGTGGGTGTCGAGGGCATTGAAAAACGCTATGACGAATTACTTACCGGTACTGCCGGACGTAAAGTGTTCCGTAAAGATGCTAAAGGCCGTGAGATAGAAGTACTGGAACGGGCCCAGGCGCAAGCACCGGGTAACCTGCAGCTGAGTATCGATCAGCGCATTCAGTCAGTCACTTACCGCGAATTGAAAAAAGCGGTGTTGTCTTATGGTGCAACGTCAGGCTCAGCTATCGTGGTTGATGTACAAAGCGGCGAAGTGCTGGCGATGGTCAACAGCCCGTCGTTCAATCCGAATAACCGTGGTAACGCACCGGCATATTTATTCCGTAACCGTGCGATCACCGATACCTTTGAACCCGGCTCAACAATGAAACCGCTGGCAGTGCTTAGCGCGTTGGAATTTGGTGCGGCCAAGTTTGATCAGAAGGTGGATGTTGCTCCGGGTTATATGCGCATTGGTGGTAGCTGGGTGCGCGATGCCAACAATTATAACTCCCTCAGCCTGACCGGCATTATTCAGAAGTCGAGCAATGTCGGTGTCAGCAAGCTGGTGCTGTCAATGCCGCACGAGCATGTGCTGGCGCTGTACAGCAATATGGGCCTGGGCATTGATACCGGGCTGGGTCTGAATGGCGAAAGCAGTGGCATGCTAAGCCATCGTCGCCGCTGGTCAGATTTTGAACGCGCGACGTTATCGTTTGGCTACGGTTTATCGGTAACCGCAGCCCAGCTGGCCCGTGTTTACGCCACTATGGCTAATGGCGGTATCAGCCGGCCGTTAACTATTTTAAAAACTGATCAGGCATATCCGGGTGAGCAGGTGTTAGACAGCAAAAATGCGGCTGCGATGCTGGAAATGATGGAAGCCAATATTATGCCTGGCGGCACTGCGACTAAAGCTCAGGTGAAAGGGTATCGCGTCGGCGGTAAAACCGGCACTGCGCGTAAAGCCATTGCCGGTGGTTATGGTGAAGATTATGTCGCCTCGTTTGCCGGCGTTGGGCCAGTATCAGCACCACGGTTGGCATGTGTGGTGGTAATTAACGAACCTGCCGGCGACTTCTATCATGGTGGCGAAATTGCTGCCCCGGTATTTGCCAATATTATGGGGGCCAGCATGCAATTGCTGAACCTGACCCCTGATGCTGCCAGTCAGCCCAGAATTACTGCAGTAGCAGGAGGTAACCATGCCGGTTAACAGTAAGCAATGGCTTGCGCTATATGCCAGCGACGCGCCGGAATGTGAACTGAATCAATTGCAGTTAGACAGCCGCAAGGTGGCAGCAGATGATGTCTTTCTGGCGATACCCGGGGTTAATCAGCATGGTAAGCAGTTTATTGCTCAGGCGCTGGCGCAAGGTGCCGCACTGGTACTGACCGACGAAGGACAGTACGACGATAAGCGGGTAGTGGTGTTGCCCGAATTGATGCAGTTATTGCCTGCACTGGCCGCCACGTTTTATCAACAACCAGCGCGTAAGCTGCAACTGGTTGGTGTTACCGGTACCAATGGCAAATCAAGTTGTACGTTTTTTATTACCCAGCTGGCACAGAAACTGGCACAACAGGCCGCTGTTATTGGCACGCTGGGTTACGGTAGCAGCAATCAGCTAACACCATTACCAAACACGACGCCACACTATGTCGATATACAGCGCATTCTGGCTGGTTTTGTTCAACAACACACCCAGCTGGCCGCGATGGAAGTATCGTCGCACGCGCTGGTGCAACAACGGGTGGCCGGTTTGCTATTTGATGTCGCGGTATTTACCAACCTGACCCGGGATCATCTGGATTATCACGGCTCTATGGCCGAGTATGGCGCAGCGAAAGCCTTGCTATTTACGCCGCAGTTAAGCCGAGCCGCAGTGATCAACGTGTCTGATGAGTTTGGCCGCAAGCTGGCCGCGCAGAGCCAGTTACCGGTGTGGGCATATGGCAAGGCAGAACACTGCCGCGGCTATAACCGCTATCTGGCATATTCTGATGTGACGGCTACCACCGACGGCTACCAGCTGCAACTGACCAGCCATGCGGGTAAGCACAGCTTATATTTGCCGCTGTTAGGGGAATTCAATATTCAAAACGTGCTGGCAGCCATGGCTAGCATGTTAGTGCTGGGCTATGAGTTACCCGCTGTCGTGGCGGCATGCAGTAAATTACGCGCTGTACCTGGCAGGATGGAGCAATTCAACTTCAGCCAGCAGTTCACCGCTGTAGTCGATTATGCCCATACGCCTGATGCATTACAGCAGGCATTGCAGTCGCTGCGTAAGCACTGTGCTGGCCGCCTGTGGTGCGTATTTGGCTGCGGTGGTGACCGCGACCGCGGTAAGCGCCCGCTAATGGGGCAAATTGCTGAGCAGTATGCCGACCATGTCATCATTACCGCTGACAACCCGCGCAGCGAAGATATGCTGCAGATCTGTGATGATATCGCCGCCGGCATGAGCCCGGATGGCAGTTACAGCATAGAGCCGGATCGGCAGGCTGCCATTAAACTGGCCTTGATCAGTGCCCAGGCTGGTGATGTGGTACTGATTGCTGGCAAAGGGCATGAAACGGTACAAATTATTGGCGCCGAGCATCGGCAGTACGATGAGCGGGCCTATCTTCGTCAACTGGTTACGGAGATGGCGGAATGATTACGCTGAACTGTAAAGAAATCGCGCAGATCCTTGACGGTGTGCTGACCGGTGCAGATGTCAGCATCAGCGCTGTCAGCACTGACAGCCGGGCTATCGCCGCCGGCGATCTGTTTATTGCGTTAAAAGGGCCTAACTTTGATGGCTCTGCTTTTGTTGCCGACGTAAAAGCCCGTGGTGCCGCAGCCGTTGTTGTAGAGCATCCGGTAACTGAAGACATTACGCAGATTATTGTCCGCGATACCCGACTGGCATTAGGCCAGCTGGCGGCTGCAGTAAAAGCCCGCCTGGCACCGAAAACCATAGCCGTAACCGGTAGTGCCGGTAAAACGACGGTGAAAGAAATGATGGCGGCGATATTAACCCGCCGTGGCAAGGTACTGGCGACTCAAGGGAATTTTAACAACGATATCGGCGTTCCGCTGACAATGCTGCGCCTGACGGCACAACATGATTTTGCTGTGCTGGAGTTAGGGGCTAACCATCAGGGAGAAATCGCTTATACCACCACATTGGCGAAACCTGATGTGGCCATTATTACCAATGTCGCCCCTTCGCATTTAGAGGGCTTTGGCGATGTGTACGGTGTTGCCCGTGCCAAAGGGGAAATATTCAACTCGGTAACGCAGCACGGGCTGGCTATTATACCGGCTGACAGTGAATACCTTGATTACTGGTTGCGCCGGTTAGAAGGCAAACAGGTCATACAGTTTTCTGCAACTACCGCCGCGGATTACTCCGCTGACGGCATCGTACTGGATAGCAATGGTTGTGCAGGCTTTGAGCTGGTTTGCCCCAGCGGCAGGCAGTTTATTCAGCTTACGATCCCCGGCAAACACAATGTTGCTAATGCACTGGCAGCTGCGGCGGCGTGCATTGCAGTAGGTGCCAGCCTGACCGAGGTGCAACTGGGCCTGGCACAAATGCAGGCAGTAAAAGGTCGTACTAATGTCACCATGGTAAACCCGGCACTGCGGCTAATTGATGATACGTACAACGCGAATGTTGAGTCGGTAAAGGCCGCGATAGATCTGTTGGCGAGCTACACCGGCTACCGCGTACTTATTTTGGGCGATATGGCGGAGTTAGGCGCTGATGCCCGTTTATACCACGAAGAAATTGGTTTATACGCGAAAAATGCCGGTATTAATCTGTTGTTCACTGTTGGCGTGTTATCACAGAGCGCCAGCGATTTGTTCAATGGACAGGGCGCGCATTTCAGTTCGCGACAGGCATTATTAGAGCGCCTGCTCCCGATTGTATCAGCACAACAGGAAGTCACCCTGCTAGTGAAAGGTTCGCGTAGTGCGAAGATGGAACTGGTCGTGCAAGACTTGCTAGAAAGATGTCAGCAGGAGAGTAAGCCATGCTAGTTTGGTTAGCCGAGTATTTAACGCAATACTTCAGCGTATTCAATGTTTTCAGTTATCTGACGTTTCGCGCCATACTTGGCATTCTGACTTCGTTATTTTTAAGCCTGTATTTAGGGCCGAAACTTATCGCCCGCTTGCAGCGCATGCAAATTGGCCAGGTGGTACGTGGTGACGGGCCGGAAAGCCATTTCTCTAAAAAAGGCACGCCAACAATGGGCGGCTTGCTGATACTGGGCGCCGTGCTGATCAGTACGTTGCTTTGGGCCAATCTGGAAAATAAATACGTCTGGGTAGTACTGTTTGTGCTGGTCAGTTTTGGCTGGATTGGTTTTGTTGATGATTACCGTAAAGTGATCCGTAAAGACCCTAAGGGTCTGATTGCGCGCTGGAAATACTTCTGGCAATCGCTATTTGCTATCGTCACTGCAGCGTTTTTGTATTTCACCGCCGAACGTCCGGCAGAAACGGCGCTGCTACTGCCGTTCTTAAAAGATGTGATGCCACAGCTGGGCATTTTATTTATCGCATTGAGCTACTTTGTCATTGTCGGTACCAGTAACGCGGTTAATCTGACCGATGGCCTCGACGGCCTGGCGATTGTGCCAACCATTATGGTGGCGTCAGCGTTTGCCATTATTGCTTATGTCAGCGGTAACGTGAACTTCTCCGGCTATCTGAATATTCCATATCTGCCACATGCCAGTGAATTGGTGGTTGTGTGCGCCGCCCTGGTGGGCGCAGGTTTGGGCTTTTTATGGTTTAACACCTACCCGGCACAGGTCTTTATGGGTGATGTAGGCTCACTGGCGCTTGGCGCTGTGCTGGGCATCATTGCGATACTGGTGCGGCAGGAAATTGTACTGTTTATCATGGGTGGCGTCTTCGTTATGGAAACGCTGTCGGTCATCCTGCAGGTGGGGTCTTACAAGTTGCGTGGACAACGCATTTTCCGTATGGCGCCTATTCACCATCATTATGAATTAAAAGGCTGGCCAGAGCCGCGGGTAATAGTGCGCTTCTGGATCTTATCTATCATCTTTGTGCTGGTTGGCCTTGCCACCCTGAAACTGAGATAATTATGACGCAAACATCAGTAACGCCAGTGTTAGCGAAAAAACGCATTGCAGTTGTGGGGTTGGGCCTGTCTGGCCAGGCCACGGTGCGGTTTTTGCTGGCGCAGGGGGTAAAACCGGTACTGATGGACAGCCGCGCTAAGCCGGCTGGTATTGAACAGATCGCGACGGAAAAAGTGGACGGCATCTATCTGGGTGAACTGGATGCAAACCGGCTGGCCAAGATGGACATGATAGTGCTAAGCCCGGGGTTATCACCTATGCATCCGGCTATCCGCTTTGCCGTGGCACAAGGCGTCGAGCTGGTTGGCGATGTAGAGCTGTTCGCCCGCTTTAATCATAAGCCTGTCATTGCGATTACCGGCTCAAATGGCAAGTCAACCGTGACCAAGCTGGTAGAAGCAATGCTCAGGTGCAGCGGCATCAAAGCACTGGCAGCCGGAAATATTGGCTTGCCGGTACTGGATGCTATCAGCCAGCAAGACACTGAGGTTTACGTACTGGAATTGTCCAGTTTTCAGCTGGATACCACCAGCAGCTTACATAGCCTGGCCAGTACCATTTTGAATGTCAGCGCCGATCACCTGGACCGTTACCATACGATGGCGGCCTATACCGCATCAAAGCAACGGGTCTATCAGCATTCCCAGTTAGCTGTATTTAACTTAGCGGATGCGGCGACAACACCCGAGCTGGCAGAACACACGCTGGGGATATCGCTGCAAGATTCTGATTACGGTATCGCTGAACTAGACGGCGAGCGCTGGTTAGTTATTGCCGCCGAACCGTTAATGCCGGTGGCTCAGATGGCATTATTTGGTGCGCACAATGAATTTAATGCATTAGTCGCCAGCAGCCTGGCGTTAGCCGCTGGAGCCAGCCGTGCAGGCATAATTACCGCGCTGCAGCAGTTCGTTTCGTTACCGCATCGCTGCATTTTAGTGGCGGAAAAAAACCAGGTGCGCTGGGTTAATGACTCCAAAGCCACCAATATTGGCGCAACACTTGCCGCTATTGCCGGCTTGCGTCCTGGTATAACTGGCCGGCTGATTCTAATCGCCGGTGGCGATGCCAAAGGCGCCGACGTGTCAGAACTGCAGCCGGTGCTGGCGCGCGACGTGCAACAACTAATAACGCTGGGGCAGGATGGCCCGGCAATAGCCGCGCTGCAGCCAAACAGCATTCAGGTGAAAAGCCTGCAGGAAGCGGTCAAAGTAGCGGCAAAACTGGCCAAAGCGGGTGATATGGTGTTGTTGTCACCAGCCTGTGCCAGCCTGGATATGTTCAAGAGTTACAGTGAGCGTGGCGAACACTTTACCGCAGCGGTTAAGGCGGAGGTGTTATGAAACAACTCGCCATGCGCTTAATTAAGAATCCGCTGCAAAACCCGTTTCAAAATCTCAGTGATTGGTGGAATGCAGATGATGGCGCGGCCTATGACCGGTTGTTTCTAACCCTGCTGTTGCTGATCCTCGCCGTAGGGGTCGTGATGGTAACCAGTGCCTCAGTGCCGGTTGCAACCCGTTTGTATGACAATGAGCTGCATTTTACTATCCGGCATCTGGTGTATCTGGCGCTGGGTTTATCAGCGGCGCTGGTGGTTATCAATGTACCGGTACAATGGTGGCATAACAGCAATATGTTGCTGTTATTCGCTGCCGTAGCACTGTTAGTTGCTGTGCTGCTATTTGGTCGCAACGTTAACGGCAGTACACGCTGGCTGGCAATTGGGCCTATTGGTCTGCAAGCTGCCGAGCCGGCCAAATTATTTTTCTTTGTGTATCTGTCCAGTTATCTGGTGCGGCGGCATGAAGAAGTGCGTGACAACATTAAAGGCTTTATCAAGCCGCTGTTGGTGCTGTTTGCTTTTGCGGTACTTCTGCTCATGCAGCCGGATTTGGGAACTGTGATTGTGATGTTTGCCACGTCAGTGGCGTTGTTGTTTTTAGCCGGCGCCAAGTTATGGCAGTTTTTCTGTTTAATTTTTACTGGCTTGCTGGCCATTGGCGTGTTGATTGTTTACAGCGAATACCGCTGGAAGCGGGTTACTGCCTTCCTGGATCCCTGGGCAGATCCGTTTGGCAGTGGTTATCAGCTTACCCAGTCTCTGATGGCATTTGGCCGCGGTGGTTGGTTTGGCCAGGGGCTGGGTAATAGCATCCAAAAACTGGAATATCTACCTGAGGCGCATACAGATTTTATATTGGCAGTGATTGCTGAGGAAACCGGTTTTATTGGTGTCAGCATACTGGTGTTGCTGATGTTTACGCTGGTATACCGCGCGCTATGGATTGGACAACGCGCGCTGGCAAAACAGCTTAGTTTTCATGGTTTTCTGGCCTATGCGCTGGCAATCTGGATTGGCTTTCAGTCAGCCGTTAACATCGGCGTGGCAACCGGTGCCTTGCCTACTAAAGGTCTGACACTGCCGTTTGTCAGTTCAGGCGGCAGTAGCCTGATTATTATGCTGATAGCTGCAGCGTTGTTACTGCGTATCGATTTTGAAGTGCGTTTAAGCGGTAAGCAGGCCGTAAGCGGAGGTCGGCATGACTAAACCGCGTATTCTGATTATGGCCGGAGGCACCGGCGGGCATATTTTCCCGGCACAGGCGGTGGCGACGGCAATGCATGCAGCTGGCTGGCAGGTTCACTGGCTGGGTACCGCTAACCGGATGGAAGCCACCTTAGTGCCGCAATTTGGCTGGCCGTTTCATAGCATTGATGTCGCAGGTTTACGTGGCAAAGGCTGGTTAGCGTTGTTAAAAGCGCCGTGGATGTTGCTGAACTCGGTCTTGCAGGCACGGAAGGTGCTGGCAGCCGTGCAGCCGGATCTGGTATTGGGTTTCGGTGGCTATGCCAGCGGGCCTGGCGGCGTTGCCGCCTGGCTGCAACAGGTACCGCTGCTGATCCATGAACAAAACGCCGTTGCCGGTAGCACGAATCGTTTACTGGCGCGTCTGGCAAAGCAGGTGTTGGTGGCTTTTCCGTCGGCGTTTGCCGGGCATGCCAAGCAACAACTGGTTGGCAATCCGGTGCGTGCCGAGCTGATTAATATCGGCGCATCGCACAATTACAGCGGCAGTTTAAAAGTGTTGGTGGTTGGCGGCAGTTTGGGCGCAAAGGTGTTAAACGACACCTTGCCCGGCATTTTTGCCCGCGCCGCAGCCGATGGCGCGCTGCAAGTGCGGCATCAAACCGGCAAAGTATTGCATGAGCAAACGCAGCAGCGCTATCAGCAGACGACACATAGTAACTTGGATGCTGTAGTGACGGCCTTCATTGATGATATGGCGCAGGCATATGCCTGGGCCGATGTGGTCATATGCCGCGCGGGCGCCTCAACAGTAAGTGAGCTGGCCTGTGCCGGTGTCGCCGCACTGTTTGTGCCCTTACCCGGCGCAATAGATGACCATCAAACAGCGAACGCGCTTTGGTTAACCCGACAGGGCGGCGCGCTACAACTAACCCAGCACGAGTTTACTGAGCAAAGGTTGCTGCCACTGTTGCAGCAATGGTTACAGAGTAAGGATTCGTTACAGCAAATGGCCGCCAAAGCGCGTGCCTGTGCGTTAGATCAGGCAACAGCACAGGTAGTGGCACTATGTCAGCAGGCCATCAAACAGCCGGTAACAGGACAACAAGTATGATTAGTACCCCACAACAGAAAAAACTGGCTATGCGCCGGGTAGAACGGATCCATTTTGTCGGCATTGGCGGTGCGGGCATGGGCGGCATTGCTGAAGTGCTGGTAAACGAAGGCTATAACATCTCCGGTTCAGATATTGCGCCAAACGCGGTGACTGAGCGCTTAACCTCACTCGGTGCCACTATTTACTTTGGCCATGCTGCAGCCAATGTTAGCGGTGCCAGTGTCGTGGTGGTGTCCAGTGCTATTAACCCGAGCAATGCAGAAGTAGCCGCCGCGCGCGAGCAACGCATTCCGGTAGTACGCCGGGCTGAAATGCTGGGCGAATTGATGCGCTTTCGCCATGGTATTGCGGTAGCCGGCACACATGGCAAAACCACAACCACCAGTTTACTGGCTTCGATTTTCGCCGAAGCGGGCACTGACCCGACTTTTGTCATTGGCGGCTTACTGAATTCAGCCGGTTCTAATGCCCGGCTCGGCGCAGGTCGCTATTTAATTGCCGAAGCCGATGAAAGTGATGCTTCTTTTTTGCATCTGCAGCCGCTGGCAACCGTGATCACTAACATTGAAGCCGATCACATGGACACGTATCAGGGTGACTTTGAAAAGCTCAAAGCCACCTATCTGGAGTTCTGTCATAACCTGCCGTTTTATGGCGTCGCAGTGGTATGTATTGACGATCCGGTACTCAGAGCACTGATTGGCCAAATCGGCCGTACTGTGCTGACCTATGGTTTTAGTGCTGATGCTGATTTTGTCATCAGTGATTTCAGCCAGAATGGCACGCAAAGCCAGTTTACGATCACCGACAACAATGGCAACCAGCGCGAAGTTGAGCTGAATTTACCGGGTAAGCATAACGCACTCAATGCCACCGCTGCTTTTGCGCTGGCACTGGATGAAGGCATTAGCGAGCAGGCAATACTGGCGGCGCTGCGCAAGTTTGAAGGTATTGGCCGGCGGTTTCAGCAGTATGGTGAATTTGACAGTGGTAACGGCAAAGTATTATTGCTCGATGACTATGGCCACCATCCAACCGAAGTCGCAGCGACTATCGCCGCGGTGCGTGCAGCCTGGCCTACGCGCCGCCTGGTGATGGCGTACCAGCCGCATCGTTATACCCGCACCCGCGATTTATATGAAGATTTTGCCAAGGTGCTGTCCAGTGTCGACACCTTGTTGTTGCTGGAAGTCTATGCCGCAGGCGAAACAGCAATTGCCGGTGCGGATAGCCGTAGCTTGTGCCGTTCAATCCGCGCCCGTGGCAGCTTAGACCCGATTTATGTCGCTGAACCGGCAGAATTGGCTGTCAGCCTAGCATCCGTATTACAGGATGGCGATGTCGTGCTAACGCAGGGGGCCGGTAACATAGGCGCGCTGGTAAAACAGCTGGCTGCCATGCAAATGAATATCGCTAAATTGAAAGCCAGTGCAGGAGAAAAAGCATGAGCAGTTCTGAAACCGCTTTTGGCAAAGTTGCTGTGATGTTTGGCGGGCTCTCAGCAGAGCGTGAAGTTTCATTACGCTCGGGCCAGGCAGTGCTCAATGCGTTGCTCGACAGTGGTATCGACGCATTCGCTTTTGACCCGCAGCATCAGTCACTGGCCGAGCTGGCGGCAACCGGTGCCGAACGGGTATTTATTGTGTTGCATGGTCGCGGTGGCGAAGATGGCAGTATGCAGGGTGCTTTACAGCAACTGGGTCTGCCTTATACCGGTAGCGGTGTGTTGGGCTCAGCACTGGCAATGGACAAAGTACGTTGCAAGTGGTTGTTTCAGGCGCAGCAATTGCCTACGGCGCCGTTTGCCGTCGTGCACAGTAACGACACAGATTTCGCCGGTTTATTGGCCAGCCTTGGCGGCAAAGTAATGGTGAAACCTGCCAATGAAGGCTCAAGTATTGGCATGAGCGCAGCCGTTAGCGCCGCAGAACTGCAACAGGCCATTAGTGCCGCGTTAAAGTATGACAGTGAAATTCTGGTTGAACGCTGGATTGACGGCCGTGAATTTACCGTTGCCATATTAAATGGTCAGGTACTGCCGGTAGTTGAAATGCGTACACCGCGGGCATTTTATGATTATGAAGCCAAGTATCAGGCCAACAGCACGGAATATTTATGCCCGGCGCCGCTAAGTGCAGAGCAAACGGCAGCAATGCAGGAAACTGCACTCAAAGCATTCAATGCGGTTGGTGCCTCAGGTTGGGGGCGGGTAGATATCATGCTTGACCAGCAAGGCAGGCACTTTTTGCTGGAAGTGAACACGGTACCGGGTATGACCGAAAAATCGCTGGTGCCGATGGCGGCAAAAGCGGCCGGCCTGAGTTTTTCGCAATTAGTGCAGGCGATACTAACGCAAGCACAAGGGGCAAAATAATAATGAACTGGCACCTGCCATCGCCGCAATTTAAACAACGCCCGGGATTTTATGCCGGTGTGGTGTTTTTTATTGCCGCCATGTTGGTGCTGGTCTGGTTGGGGTTAAAGGTAAATGACTGGCTGCACAGTAAGCACGGTGCACCGGTACAGCAAGTGCGATTGTATGGTGATTTTCATCATATCGACGGTTCGAGCTTGCACCAGAAACTTCAACGGCAATATGTGGGTAACTTTTTTAGCGTGAACGTGGACCAGGTTCAACAGTTCCTGTTGCAGCAACCCTGGGTTTATCAGGTAGCCGTGCGCAAACAATGGCCTGATGCCCTGGTTGTGGTTGTTACAGAACAACAGCCGGTAGCTATTTGGAATCAGCAGCAATTACTAAATCAACAGGGTGAGGTTTTTGTCGCACCCATAGAGCAGCTGAAAACGGAACTACCGATGTTAACCGGCCCCGAAGGCAGCCAGCAGGATGCTCTGGACATGTTCCGCCATATGCAGGGCTTATTGGCCCTGCATAAATTTAATGCCATAGCGCTTGGGCTAACCGAGCGTTTTTCCTGGCAATTAAGCCTCAGCAATGGCGTGGCGCTTAAGTTGGGCCGGGATGATACGTTAAAACGGGTACAGCGCTTTATCGACCTGTACCCGGTGATCAGTAAACATAAAACCGACGCCGTAGCCGAAGTAGATTTGCGTTACGACACCGGTATAGCGGTGCGGTACAGCACTGAACAAAAGAGAAAAGCATGACTAAGTCGTTAGAAAGAGATCTGATTGTTGGCCTGGATATTGGCACTGCACAAATTAAAGCGGTCGTGGGCGAAATAACCGCAGATGACAAGCTAAGCATTGTCGGTGTTGGCACTCATGTCTCACGCGGTATGGATAAAGGCGGCGTTAATGATTTAAATCTGGTCGTTCAGGCGGTGCAGCGCGCTATTGATGAAGCCGAGTTGATGGCTGACTGCCGGGTGTCGTCAGTGTATCTGGGCATTACCGGTAAACATATCCGCTGCCAGAACGAAAGCGGTATGGTGCCGATTAACGACACTGAGGTAACCAACGAAGACGTATCAAATGTGATCCACGCTGCCAAATCAGTGCCGATTTCGGCCGAACGTCGCATGTTGCATGTCCTGCCGCAGGAGTTTTCTGTCGACATGCAAGAGGGTATAAAAAGCCCGGTTGGTATGTCCGGTGTGCGGATGGAAGCGCGGGCACACATTATTACCTGTGCTAACGATATGGCAAAAAACATTGAAAAATGTGTCGAGCGTTGTGGGCTGCAGGTGGATCAGCTGATTTTTTCCGCGTTGGCCTCCAGTTTTGCCGTGCTGACCGATGATGAAAAAGAGCTTGGTGTCTGTGTGGTTGACATGGGTGGCGGCACGATAGATTTAGCCATTTATACCAATGGCGCTCTACGCCACAC
This sequence comes from Rheinheimera sp., assembly GCA_041618685.1. Taxonomy (GTDB): domain Bacteria; phylum Pseudomonadota; class Gammaproteobacteria; order Enterobacterales; family Alteromonadaceae; genus Alishewanella. The sequence goes on along the minus strand of JBFKFH010000001.1, from coordinate 5,602 downwards.
AGCGGTGATCCCGGTAGCCGGCAATCAGGTTACCAGCGATATTGCGAAAATATTCCGCACGCCGCTGAGTCATGCAGAAGACATCAAGGTGCAATATGCCTGTGCGCTGCGCAGCATGGTGGGCAAGGAAGAAAGTATTGAAGTGCCCAGTGTCGGCGGACGTCCGGCCCGGTCTATGTCACGCCACACCCTGGCGGAGGTTGTAGAGCCCAGGTATCAGGAGCTGTTTGAGCTGGTGCTGGAAGAAATTCGTAGCTCAGGCCTCGAAGAGCAAATAGCGGCTGGCGTAGTGTTAACCGGCGGTACAGCCAAGATGGAAGGTGCGGTAGAATTTGCCGAGGACATTTTTCAGATGCCGGTGCGTGTGGGGCAGCCTATGCATGTTACCGGTTTAAAAGAGTACGTACAGGATCCGGCCTACGCCAGTGTGGTGGGCTTGTTATTGTACGGTAAGGATGCGCGCACCCAGCAGAAAAAAGCGGCTGACGTGCGTGATTCAGTAAGCAGTTTCGTCAAGCGGATCAGCAGCTGGTTCAAAGGCGAATTTTAAAGTAAGCGTAGAAACGGAGAGAGAGCTATGTTTGAGTTAATGGAAAACCACAGCGAAGAAGCTGTAATTAAAGTCATTGGTGTTGGCGGCGGCGGCGGTAATGCTGTTGAATATATGGTAGCCAGCAATATTGAAGGTGTAGAGTTTGTTGCGGCGAATACCGACGCGCAGGCGCTGCGCAATTCATCGGCAAACATTACGCTGCAGTTAGGCGCTAATGTAACCAAGGGCTTAGGTGCCGGTGCTAATCCGGAAATTGGCCGTCGTTCTGCCGAAGAAGATCGCGAAACCATCAAAAAAACCATTCAGGGTGCGGATATGATATTTATCGCCGCCGGTATGGGTGGTGGTACAGGTACCGGTGCTGCGCCAATCGTGGCTGAAGTCGCGCGCGAACTGGGTATTTTAACGGTAGCGGTAGTAACTAAACCTTTCCCATTTGAAGGTAAGAAACGCTCTGCGTATGCCGATGAAGGTATATTAGAGCTGAGTAAGCATGTTGACTCGCTAATCACCATTCCAAATGACAAGCTGTTAAAGGTGTTAGGTAAAGGCACCAGCCTGCTCGATGCATTTAAAGCCGCTAACAACGTCTTGTTAGGCGCGGTGCAGGGTATTGCTGAACTAATTACCCGTCCAGGCTTAATAAACGTCGACTTTGCTGACGTACGTACCGTGATGGCGGAAATGGGCACTGCGATGATGGGCAGTGGCCGTGCGTCTGGCCCGGATCGGGCTGAAGAAGCGGCAGAGCAAGCTATTTCCAGCCCACTGCTGGAAGATATCGATCTGTCAGGTGCCAAAGGTATTCTGGTGAACATCACTGCCGGCTTAGACATCAGCATTGAAGAATTTGAAACCGTCGGTAATGCAGTAAAAGCCTTCGCATCAGAAAATGCTACTGTGGTAGTAGGTGCAGTAATTGACCCTAACATGCATGATGAACTGCGGGTTACTGTGGTTGCTACCGGTATTGGTGCAGACCGCCGGCCAGATATCAGCCTGGTGCCAAGCAACCGCCCGGAACCTATGCCGGTTTATGTGCAGCAGGGTAACACCATGCAGAAGTCTGCACCGCAGGCTATGCGTGAAGAAGCACCGGCTGCAGCGGTGAAGACACAACCAGAAAGCAAAGCGAATATTGATATTTTTGATATTCCGGCGTTTTTACGCAAACAAGCTGACTAAGTTCCGACTTAGTCGCTGGCAAGGCCGACAGCAGGGTTAAGCTGCTGTTCAGTGAAATTTGGCATAATTGCCACGTTATGCTATGCTTCGCCGCCATTTTGTGATTGCTTATTATTTGAGCAGGAAGAAATTATGATTAAACAACGTACCATCGACAAGACAGTCAGCTCCATTGGGGTGGGATTGCACAAAGGCGAAAAGGTTACGCTTACTCTCCGACCTGCGCCAGACAACACGGGCATTGTGTTCCGTCGTGTTGATCTTGATCCTGTGGTCGACTTCAAAGTAGCGCCCGAGCTAGTGGGTGATACGGTGATGTGTACCTGTTTAATCAATGAAAATGGCGTGCGGCTATCCACCACTGAACACCTGATGGCGGCCATTGCCGGGCTGGGTATCGACAACCTGGTGGTTGAAGTAGACTCAGCAGAAATTCCTATTATGGATGGCAGCGCTAATCCATTCGTATACTTGTTGCTTGAAGCCGGTGTGGCTGAGCAGCGCCTGGCGAAGAAGTTTATTCGCATCAAAAAAGCAGTTCGCGTTGAAGACGGTGACAAATGGGCTGAATTTAAACCGCATCATGGGTTTAAAATTGATTTCGCCATTGAATTTAATCATCCGGTAATTGCTGAAACCACCCAGCATATGCAAATGGATTTTTCAGCCGCCGGTTTTATTAAAGATATCAGCCGGGCCCGTACTTTTGGCTTTTTGCATGAAGTGGAATACCTGCGTGCAAACAACCTGGCATTAGGTGGCAGCTTTGACAATGCCGTCGTGCTGGACGAATACCGGGTATTAAACCAGGATGGTCTGCGCTACGACGATGAATTTATTAAACACAAAATTCTTGATGCTATCGGCGATTTGTATATGGCCGGTTACAGTATTTTAGGCGAGTTTAAATCGTTTAAAACCGGCCATGCACTGAACAATCAGTTGCTGTGTGCGGTGCTGGCAAACCAGGAAAACTGGGAATTCGTCACCTTTGAAGATAAAGCGCAAATGCCGATTTCGTATCTGGCACCCAAACTTGCGCCACAGCTGGGTTAACCCGCTACCCAGCTTTACCACTAAAGTACAAGTATAAAACCCGGTCGCTACCGGGTTTTATCTTTTGGCTTACCGGCATTTTGTGCCAGGTTCAGCAAGGCTTGTTTTAGCGCACCGTCACTGCCAGCTGCTACGGTGCGTAAGCATTGCGCCGCCTGCTCAGATAACTGATGGCTGTTTTTCAGCTGTACCGGTTGTTTTAGTGTGGTGATCTGACCGTCGGGTGACGCCTCAATGTCTATTCCGGCTAAATCAGGCAAGATTTTTCGGCGAAAATTGTCTAGAATGGCGTCGCGCTGCAATTTTAAACGGGTTAGCCAGGGCGCAGAGGCGGATAAAATAACTGCCCGGCCATCACGAATACAGCTAACCTGGCAAAAACTAAGTTGCTCCAGTTGTAACACCTCGGCCAGTACCTTATTCAACTGCTGCACCAGGCTGACCTGTTGCTGCTTCGATGCCAGCGAGCTGTGTGATAACACCTTGCTGATGTCCAGAGGTTTTTGTGTGTAACGGGCCATAAGCCTGACGCACCTGCGGCTGTTGATACTTATGCGCAGTGTAGCAGCTTCCGCGGTGACGGAGAATGTTACACCTTGAAAGCGTTAGCATCGGCCACCATATCTGGCGTAATATGCTGAGGTTTTAATACTTTTTACTGGCTGAGCCAAGCGCCGCCGGGGCTGCACTGCAGTTTTAACTTAACATGGTATTTGGATAATGTTTGGAAAACTTTTTACCAAAGTATTTGGTAGCCGCAACGACCGCTTCTTAAAAAAATTAGAAAAACAAGTACAGCAGATCAATGCGTTAGAGGCAGAATTTGAAGCCTTATCCGACGACCAGCTGAAGCAGAAAACACAGGAATTTAAGCAATTACTGGCCGATGGCAGCAGCCTGGATGATATTCTGCCACAGGCATTTGCCACGGTACGCGAAGCCAGTAAGCGCGTGTTTGGCATGCGCCACTTTGATGTGCAACTGATGGGCGGCATGGTGCTGCATCAGGGCAAAATTTCTGAAATGCGTACCGGTGAAGGTAAAACCCTTACCGCTACCTTACCTGCATACCTTAATGCGCTAAGTGGCGCTGGTGTACATGTTATTACCGTCAACGACTACCTGGCCCGTCGCGATGCCGAAACTAACGCACCGTTATTTGCCTTTTTAGGGATGAGCGTAGGCGTCAATGTGCCGGGCATGGCGCACCCTGACAAGCGGCAGGCTTATGCGGCAGACATCACTTACGGTACCAACAACGAATTTGGTTTTGATTACCTGCGCGACAATATGGCCTTTTCGCCGGATGACCGCGTTCAGCGCGATCAGGCCTTTGCCATTATCGATGAAGTAGATTCGATATTAATCGATGAAGCCCGTACGCCACTTATTATCTCCGGTCCGGCAGAAGACAGTTCAGAGCTATATAAGCAAATTAACCTGCTGGTACCCCAGCTGGTGAAGCAAGATAAAGAAGACGAAGAAGGCGCACATGGTGATGGTCACTTCACCGTAGATGAAAAAGCGCGCCAGGTTTATCTGACCGAAAAAGGCCAGATTAAAGTTGAAGACATGCTGCGCGAGCACGGGCTGATCCAAGAGCACGATACGCTGTTTTCCGCCGCCAATATTACCTTGCTGCACCACGTATACGCCGCATTACGTGCGCATCAGCTATTTAAGCGCGATGTAGACTACGTGGTAAAAGACGGTGAAATTGTTATTGTTGATGAGCACACCGGTCGTACGATGGAAGGCCGTCGCTGGTCAGAAGGTTTACACCAGGCGGTAGAAGCCAAAGAAGGCGTAAAAATTCAGAACGAGAACCAGACCCTGGCATCTATTACGTTCCAGAATTACTTCCGCTTGTACGACAAGCTGTCAGGTATGACCGGTACTGCAGATACCGAAGCCTTCGAGTTCCAGCAAATTTATGGCCTGGAAACCATCGTGGTGCCGACAAACCGGCCTATGGTGCGTAACGATATGCCTGATCTGGTGTATTTAACGGCAGAAGATAAGTATCAGGCCATTATCGCTGACATTATTGCCAGCCGTGATGCCGGCCGTCCGGTGTTGGTAGGTACGGCGTCAATTGAAAGCTCAGAGCTGCTGTCAGGCTTGCTGAATAAAGCCAAAATTAAGCATCAGGTGTTAAATGCCAAGTTTCATGCGAATGAAGCGCAAATTATTGCCCAGGCAGGTCAGCCAGGTACGGTAACCATTGCTACCAACATGGCCGGTCGTGGTACCGATATCGTACTGGGCGGCAGCTTGCAGGTTGAGCTGGCAGCATTAGGCGCAGATGCCACCGATGCACAAAAAGAAAAAGTAAAAGCTGATTGGCAAGTGCGGCATGACGCAGTAATTGCGGCCGGTGGCTTGCATATTATTGGTACTGAACGCCACGAATCACGCCGTATTGATAACCAGCTGCGTGGTCGTGCCGGCCGGCAGGGCGATCCGGGTTTAAGCCGGTTCTATCTGTCGCTGGACGATGCGTTAATGCGTATTTTTGCCTCTGACCGCATGGCCGACATGATGCGCCGTCTGGGCATGGAAAAGGGCGAGGCTATCGAACACCCGTGGGTAAGCCGTGCGATAGAGAATGCACAGCGTAAAGTAGAAGCGCGTAACTTTGATATTCGTAAGCAGTTGCTTGAGTTTGATGATGTTGCCAACGATCAGCGTAAAGTTGTGTACGAGCAGCGCAACGAATTGCTTGATGCGACAGATATCAGTGAAACCATCAGTGCCATTCGCCTTGATGTTATCGATGGTGTTATCAGCCAGTATATTCCGCCGCAG